>MHSB01000050.1 GCA_001821155.1 Candidatus Taylorbacteria bacterium RIFCSPLOWO2_01_FULL_50_130
GGCATATTCCCGCAATTCGGTGAGTTGAGCGTCAATCGAAAGAACCTGCTTATCCTCGACATCAGTGGACTTGCGAGCATACAAAAAGAATTTTTTATTCATATACTTTTTAAGCAGAAAAGGCCACTCCAGTGTTGTAACCTCAACGTTAGTTAAGATATCTGGAATAGCCCTTTCTGCTAACTAACTAATAATTGGTTACAACAAAATAAGTATATCAAAAAAATATTTCCACAACAAAAATTCTTTTTGTATTAAGCAAATACTATGAGTCAAAATTGCTTCTGATTTCGCACCTCCTCCTCCTCCTCGGCGAAAAAAGAGTGCGCGCCGCCGAAGGCGGCGCTCCGAATTCGTTTGGAAAATCAGGCGAAACAGAGTGGGCGGCGCTTTGCGCCGCCCACTCCGCCGTTGGTTCAAAACCGATTAGTTCCATTCTGGTGTCTCTATTGTACCAAGCTCGAACCTATTTTCAAAATAAATAGTCGGTACATTCCGCAGGGCAAAGCCCTCACGCGCGAGTACGCGCGTGCTCTCGCCAAGCGAGAGAGCGGAAATGTGCTACCAGATGAACGGCTCAAATGGGAGGAAATGAGCCGTTCAAGAAAAAATGGACTCGGTTTTGCGAAGCAATTTTGCGGGAGGGAGGATTCGCAAAACCGAGACTAATGTTTTTGAAATTCAGCGTGGCTTGGATTTCCGCCCCGCAGGGCGCGGGGGGATTCCGCGCGGGCTTTTCGAATCTTTGACGGCGGCTAAAGGTTCGCATTTATCTCATATATGATATACTGCAATAGTTGCTAGATCCTCGCTGTCAGCGGTTAGGAGAATATAGGTGGAATCCTACGGCGAACGGCTAACAGTAAGAAACTGATTATTATGTCTTCTGCTCGACTCAAACACATCGGACTTCTCATCAAGGACCTGCGCGAGGAACGGGGGCTTTCCCAATCGGCGTTCGCGCGGAAGCTCCGTACTTCGCAGAGCGCCATCGCCCGCATTGAGAATGGCGAGCAAAATCTTTCAACCGCTACGCTCTCTAAGATCAGCGCGGCGCTTAATCGGGACATTATCAAAATCTCCGATAGGTCGCTCTCGGTTCGCATAGAAGGCGGGAAAAAACTGCGCGGTACGGTAATCACGCGCACTTCTAAAAACGGTGCGGTGGCGCTCCTTTGCGCTTCTCTCCTCAACCGCGGCAAAACGGTGCTTCTGCATATGCCGCGTATTGAGGAAGTACACCGCGTTATAGAAGTGCTACAGAGCATCGGGGTGTCGGTGTGTTGGGTTGGAAACAACGTGGAGATTGTTGTGCCCGGGCGGCTTTCCCTTAAAAATATGAATGGGGAGTCGGCGGAGCGCACGCGAAGTGTCATCCTATTGCTTGCTCCGCTTCTCGCGTGGTCAAACAAATTCATCCTGCCTCACCCCGGCGGGTGTCGTCTTGGGGAGCGGACGGTTCGCCCGCACTTGTTTGCTCTTGAGAAATTTGGCGCGCGCATTAAGACTCGTTCAGGAGATTATGTAGTGACGCACCGTAAGCTAAAGGCGGCGGAAATCGTACTCTACGAATCCGGAGACACCGCAACAGAAAGCGCGATACTAGCCGCCGCGCAAATACCTCGCCAGTCGGTCATAAAATACGCCTCGGCGAACTATCAGGTGCAGGAACTCTGCTTTTTCTTGCAAAAACTTGGCGTGGAGATAGAGGGTGTCGGTACGACAACGCTCATTATGCGCGGAGTTTCCAGAATAGAATGTGAAGTTCATTACACCCTCTCGGAAGACCCGATAGAGTCTATGTTTTTTATCGCCGCCGCGATCCTGACGCAATCGCGAATCCGCATCAATCGCTGTCCGATAGATTTTCTTGAAATAGAGCTCCTGAAACTTGAAAAAATGGGATTCAAGTACGCGATTCTTAAGAGATACGCGGCGTCAAACGGCCATACTAATCTTGCCGACATACTCACCTTCCCCTCGCGACTTCGGGCGCTTCCGGAAAAAATTGAGGCGAAGCCGTATCCCGGGCTCAACATTGACAACCTCCCCTTCTTTGCCGTTATCGCCACGCAGGCAAAGGGCACGACGCTTATACACGATTGGGTGTACGAGAACCGCACGGTGTACTACAAGGAGTTGGACAAATTGCGCGCGGAAACGCTCCTTGCGGACCCGCATCGCATCTACATCACCGGACCCACCGCGCTTAAAGCCGCCGAGGTCGTTTCCCCGCCCGCGCTCCGTCCGGCGGCCATCATTCTCATCGCCATGCTCGCGGCCGAAGGGGTGTCAACGCTCCGAAACATCTACAGTATCAACCGCGGATACGAAGGCGTGATTGAGCGGCTCAATGCGCTGGGAGCGAAAATCAAAATATTAAGGTCGCTGTAATACAAATATCGCGAATGAAGATGATCTGTGGTATTCGTATATAATTTGTGATATTCGCATTATATGGTTGATATCCCAAAAGACTACCTAGACACCCTCAAACAGCGCTCGCGGCCGCTCAAAATTACGAGTGAGCGACAGGAACTCATTCAGCGCTTTGTGGACCAAATCAATGTGGAGCGTGTCGGCACAAAATTTAAGCCGGTTATTTGGAAGCAGATAAACGGACTCATCGCCCACGTCAAAATCGGAGACCTCTACTGGCTTTTCAAGGAGTGCGGGCAAGGCAACTCTTTCAGCAAAAAGTTTTTCGGCATCCTTAAGAGCGTGCGTGTAAAAAAATAGCGGGGAGACGAGGAATAGAGGCGTCTTCTGGCGGATGTGGATAGTTACACTTTGAAGAGTAGGCGTAAAAAGATAGAATCATGGCCATGATTCCAGAAATACTTCAAAAAGGCGCGCCGGTTCTTCGGCAAAAAGCGCGTGAGGTTCCTATAGCGGACATCAGGGGCGTGAAGATACGGAAATTATTGAAGGACATGGCTGACGCGCTTGGCACGCAGGATGACGGCATCGCGCTCGCCGCGCCGCAAATTGGGATTTCTCTCCGCATTTTTATTGTCGCCAAAGTTGCTCTTAAATTGCCGGAAAAATTACAGGAAAGAAGAAGCGCGCAACATAGGGCTGAATTGAAAAGAAAGGAGGGGTATCTCGCCTTCATCAATCCGGTTATCATGAAGCTGTCTAAGGATAAAGCGGTGCTTGATGAGGGATGCCTTTCGGTGCGGCCGCTTTATGGAAAGACAAGGCGTTCAAGGAAAGCCGCCATACGAGCATATGACGAAAGTGGGAGATTCTTTGAGCGAGGCGCGAGCGGCCTTCTCGCACAGATTTTCCAGCACGAGACCGACCACTTGGATGGGATACTTTTTATAGACAAAGCGACGGAGGTGAAGGAAATGCCCGCCAGGGATGAATTAGGAGGTAGGAATTAGGAATTATGGCAGAAATATATTCTCTCGCTTTTTTTGTAGTTCATATTTCATGATTCATAATTCATTTTCTTTTGTATTCTTTGGCACCCCCGAGCCCGCAGTGGAAATCCTCGAAGCGCTAAATGCCGCGGGGTATGCACCCGCGCTCATTGTAACGAACCCCGACAAACCAAAAGAGCGAAATCTAAAACTCGCTCCCTCTCCAGTAAAGGTTTGGGCGGTAAATCATTGTATTCCCGTTCTTCAGCCGAGAATACTGACAGATCTTGATTTTCTCTACAAGCTAAAAGCTAAAAGCTATCAGCTCTTCATCGTGGTGGCCTACGGCGCCATTCTGCCGAAAGAACTGCTCCAGATACCAAGACGCGGCGCGCTCAATGTCCACTATTCCCTGCTTCCCAAATATCGCGGAGCCTCGCCGGTGGAATTTCAAATCCTTGCCGATGACCGGGAAACCGGAGTGTCCATACTTCTTTTGGACGAAGAAATGGACCACGGAGGAATAGTGGCGAGAAAAGCGGTTTCTGTTTCCCCATGGCCGCCAACGGCACCGGAGCTTAGAAAAAAGTATAACGAAGCGGCCGGAAAACTTCTGGTTGAAATTTTGCCGGCATGGATTGCCGGAAGCATACAAGTAAAGCCGCAGGACCACGCGAGGGCGACGTATACCAGAAAAATCAAACCAGAGGATAGACTTGTGCGACTGGAAGATAACGCGCGTTCGAATTATCTTAAGATACAAGCATGTGCGGCATGGGGCACGTATTTTTTCGCGGGGAGAGAAGGCGCGCTGTCCTTCCCAAAAATTCGAGTACGTATCAAATCCGCAGAGTTTAAAGACGGGAAACTCCTCATCACCCGCGTCGTGCCGGAGGGGAAAAGAGAGATGGACTATGATGACTTCCTGCGCGGCTTGCGTTAAAAAAAGGACTGCATGGCCATCCTGCAGTCCTTATCGTCACCCCCACGACTAGTCCGCCACCCCGCGAATCATCTTGAGCCGGGAAGGTGTGCGCAGTTTCCGAAGCGCTCCTTCTTCAATCTGGCGGACGCGCTCGCGGGTTATCCCGAACTTCTGCCCCACCTTCTCAAGCGTCAACGCACGCCCGTCGTTGGAAAAACCAAACCGGTCTTTAAGCACTTCCTGTTCCCTTTCCGTCAATGTCGCGAGCGCACACGTCAAGCTATCACGCATGGTTGAAAGATCCGCGCCGGACGAGGGATCTGCCGCACGCTCATCAGGAATCGTGTCATCAAGCGTCTTCTCGAATCCGTTATCATGAAAAGACGGAGCGTAAAGCGATATCGCAGAGACAGGATGCAAACTTTGGTCCACAAATTTCTCGTCCTCGCCGGTTGCCGCGGCAATCTCCGCAGTTGATGAAGCATGTCCGAGTTTCTTGGCGAGATTTTTGCTGGCATAGCACACCCGCCGGCTACGGGCAAGCACATGCGTGGGAATTCTAATCATGCGCGCTTTTTTGTCAAGAGCGCGTCTAATTGACTGCCGTATCCACCATTGGGCGTAGCTAGTAAGACGATTACCCAGCTCCGGCTTAAACCGGTCCACCGCTTTCATAAGCCCGATGTTTCCCTCCTGTATGAGTTCAAGGAAACTCAACCCCTGCCCGATATGCTTTTTTGCCACGAAAACCACAAAACGCAGGTTGTGTAGAACAATCTTTTCAAAAACCCCGCGGTCTTTAGTTTTTCTAAATTTTCTGAACAGCAGAGCGATTTCTCTCGGAGAGAGCACCGGATATTCGCTAATTGAGCGAAAGTATGCCGCAATGGCGGCGCCATCTTCTTCTCCTCCCGTTTGCGTAGGGAGAAGCGTGCTGGTCGTTCTTGTCAATGACATGATTTTTTTCCTCCTTTCTTTCTCGCGCCATTCTAGCATGACCGGGAAAAAACGCGAGCGAGTTGGTAACATACGCGGCCTTCCAGCAACCCCGACAGTTTTTATTTACGGCCGTGGATAAAAACTATGTTGCGGATATTTGGGGACTGTTGCCGAATGGCAAAATCGTCGTTTTTGCCACGCAGAAATAAGGGTTATTTTGGACAAAAAGTGACAAAAACGCTATTCGGCAACAGTCCCATTTGAGAGTTAATGACTCGCCAGAACTCCCTGCCTTCCTAGGCAGGGATGAATGGCGGGTCAGCGAAAGGGGTCGGGGAAACTGTAGTTTCCCCGTGGAGGAGAGCAGTGAGCGAGTCTGCGAGCGAGCGTTGAGAACCGAGGGTTCTTAAAGGAAACTCCGCTCGCCGAACGCCCTGTGCTCCTGCACAGGGATAGGACGAGCGGAGTTTACAATCCCCCTGCGCGCATCGCAGACGCCCTACCGTTTGCCTGGCGCCGCATTACGGTGCGGTCTCTGTATTTTTTATCGTAATACTACCTTCTCAATAACTACCGCATTTTTCGGAATATCCCGCTCTCCGATCTCCACCCGCTCAATTTCTTCCACCACGTCCATCCCGCGCACCACTTTGCCGAAAACCGTATGAAGACCGTCAAGCCATGGGGCCGCCTCCGCGGTGACGATAAAGAACTGACTGCCGTTGGTATCCGGGCCGGCGTTCGCCATGGCAAGCGCTCCTCGAATGACTTTGTGGAAGTTGATTTCGTCCGCAAACGCATACCCGGGTCCGCCGGTGCCCCAGATTTGCTTCAATGCGTCATCCTTACTTAATGGATCGCCTCCTTGAATCATGAAATCCTTGATGACCCGGTGAAATCTCATGCCGGTGTAAAATCCGGACTCCGCAAGTCTTTGAAAATTTTCAACCGTTTTCGGCGCATCCTTGCCAAAAAACACAATCTCAATCTCTCCAAAGTTCGTTTTGACAATCGCTCCGGTTTTTGCGGCGGGAGACGTTCCCGGAGCTATGGTATCTTCTCCCGCAGTGGAAGTTTTTTCTCCTCCGGTATCTGAAGAAGCGTCCGCGCGGGGAACTTTCGTTTCGACTGTTCCCGGGCTTGCTCTGTTTTGCCTAATCATAAAAAATGCAAGCGAAACTCCGGCAACGATGAGGAGCGCCGTGAGCAATCCGAAAAGATGCGATGGTTTGGATAAGTCCATAGGGATAACTGTAACATAGAGACCGACAAAATTTCCATGTTCCAGTTACGGGCTGCCGTTACAAGTTACGGTTGCTTGCGCCAGAAGCGCAGTTTTTTCACGTACCTCCATCCTGCCCTCGCGGGGCGGCTTACGTACGCAAGCCCGTCAAAGCTTCCTTTGAGAATCGCTTTTGCTATCTGCGCGCCGCGCCGCGAGAATGATTTCTTCCTTCCCTTCCATGAGAAAAGCTCTCCCGCTATCTCGTCGTGCATGTCATCAATCGCGCTGTTTAAATCCGATCGATTGGATACCGCTCGAAACGCTTCCTTTCCCCGGTGAATGTTAATCTCGGCGAAAAAAATGTCTCCGCTCTGATGGTGCTTGGTGGTTCGACCGAGCTCCACGTCGATGAGTACGAGGGGGTCTTCAACGTCAATAAGCTTATCGAGAGTTGCCAGCCGTTTTTCCAGATAGGAGCGAATGTCGTCCGTAAGCGTAACGTTTGTCGCTTTAAGGTTTAGTCGCATATAATAGGAGATAGTGCTAGCAATATATTCCTCAACCTAAACGAGCTGTAATAGCTTCTTTTAACTGCTTACGCTGCTCGGCATTTAAAATTAGCAGACCTTTAGCAACAATTTCTTTATTTCTTCCGCCAATCAAATACGGCAAAGTGGTAAATTTCTTGTCCCAATCTTCACTCTCTGCAAAAAAGGCTAAAGATAGAATGGGCATATTATAAATCAATCGCTCATGCGGAAATTTCTTATCCGTTGAAAATAAAAGACCGCCACTAGAATCGACATTAACCTTAAATTGTGTTGCCACGCGAAAATCTCTCACCCCATCCGGAGCTAACGGAGCTGAAGCCGCGACCCATTTATATTTTTCTATCAGGGCGTCATTCTTTAACAATTTCCCATCTTTATCTTTTCTGAAGAGCTCAAGCAATTCCGGCATTTTTAAATCTTTCAACTGCTTTTCTTGCTCAAGCATCTTCTTTTTATCTCCGAAAAATCCTTCTTTGAAAGTTTCGGCTTCTCTGCGGAGAAATTCAAGCTTTTTCCGTTCCGCATCACCCGGCTTGAGTGGGGTCCCGGCCTCCGCGGCCGCTATTCTGTGGGCATACTCTATGGCGGCTTTGGCGTAACTCTCTCGGAAACCACCTTCAAAAAGGGTGGCTAATTCATTTTTCTCGGGATTTCCAGGGGAAGTTTTTGTCTGCGCTCCAGTGTTCAACTGCCTTCTAATTTCGGCGAGTTTTCTTTGGTCTGCTTCTTCTGACAACTTTCGCCGTTCTGCCTTTTTTCTCTCTTCCTCCTGTTTCAAGATTTCTTCTACTTCCTCGCTCCCCAATTCGCGCTCAATTTTCTCCTTCAATCTTTGCATATCTTCAAGTGCGTGGAATTCACCCCCCCCTTTAGGATTCGGACCCGTCAAAATCCTAAGTTTGTCTTCCGCAAAAGCTCGCGCGTCACCCTTGAATCCTTCCGCAAGATCAAAAAATGCTGCTGTCTTTTTTAAATCATCCGGCACTTTGTCCCATAGAATTTTAATCTCATCTCCGATTTTCAAAGCATCAGTCTCCATTTGCTCCGGCGTGGGCTGTAATTCTCTATCTTGCTCCGGTGTTAAATTCTGCTCTAACTGTTCATTGCCTTGTTCCGGGTCTTTCTTTTTAGGTTGTTCATTCATATAAACTCTATTTGCTATAGCTTGTCAAAAATGTTGCCAAGACCTTCTCGCTTTTCTGGATTTTGCTTTCCTGTCTCCTGACGCTCCTCCTCCTCGTGCTTTTTCCGTTCGGATACGCGTCTCTCTTCTTGTCCCACTTCCTCGACTTTTCTTTTATCGTTTTCAACGGCGTGCTCACGGTCACGGACTTCCTTTTCTTTTGCTTCAAATTTTTGCTTCAACAAATCATCCTCGCGTTTCAACTCGCGAAGTCTTTGCTCATCATGCTGTAATTTCTGCTTTGCCTCGTCGATTTTGCTTGACATAGTTCTTGATTATTTTAGCACGATTAATCTGCCGTGTTTATATCGTGAATCTATTTGAGTAGAACTTACGCGTTTCGTCATTTTCTGTCATTCCCGCGTAGGCGGGAATCCAGTATGTGGCCGTTTTTTAGAGCCCTGGATTCCCGTTCCCCGCCTCCGCGGGGACAAGCTTCACGGGAATGACGCCGATTGCGTAAGTCCTATTGAGTTTACGGGCGCAAAATATATTCTTTATAAACCCAATAAGCTTTAGAACATAAAGATCATAACATACGAACATTAATTATTCGCCGAAATGATTTTGTGCGGGGCATGATGCCCGCTTACTATCCGAAATCGTGAATGGGCGCTGAAGTAAGCCCGTAGGAGCTCAAGCATCCGGCGGTTCGCTGCTCCCCTTTCCGCTTTCTCGCGAACCGAAACATACAAGATGTCCCCTCTTTCTGTGACGAATTCTTCTGTAGCTTCGGGGAGTACATGAACTTTAAGATACACCTCGTAGTAGAATTTCAGGTCGTTTCCCAAGCGGAAACAAAAAATCTGCAATTCGTGTTAATGAAGATAAATTAACCTGCGTTCTTATTTTAAATTTCCATCCTACTATCAGCAACCTGAAATTTCACTACGGGGTACATGCGAAAATCAATTCTTATTTTAAACTATAACACGATACTCTCGAAGGAAATGATTAAACAGGGGAGAAAAATCGGCTCATGTCAACATGATCATTCCGTGCGTTCCTGCGCCCCTCCCCCTTCGGAACTCCTGAATATCCCCTTCACCGCCGAGGCAAGGTCATGAAGAATCCTGTCCGCCACTTGGCCAAGCTTCGTGAGCGCCTCCCACGTGACGCGCCGTTTGCCGCCAAGGTGTATGCGCGCGAGCTCCTTAGCAACATTTGAACGAATTTCTTTTCCGTACTTGTTGTGAATTGTTTCTCCTTTGCTTGTTGTTCCCATTTCGGCGATATGTCGTACTTCCTCGCTTCCGAGTTCAGAAAACGAGCTAAGAACATCATTGTACTCTCCGGCAAGTTCAACTTGTCTCTGCTCTTCTTCCAATGTCTTTCTCGCCTCTTCGAGTTTACTCACGATTTCGCCGTTTTCGCGCGGTACCCCAAGACTCTGCCGCACGGCGCTAAGTCCTTCGTTCTTTCTCTTCTCCTCTTCAATCAGTTTCGCAACCTTTTCAAGGTCCTCACCCACGCTTTTCTGCTCCAAAAGCGCATCCACCTCCTCATCAGGATTTCGGAACGCGCGTAATTGCTCCATCTGGTCAAGAAGCGCTTGCGCGTCGATTTGTTGCGGGGGTAGTGCTTCTGTATGGTCAATGTCGGCAAACGGACCGGTTGCCACACGCTCCGGGGTTTTTAGGGAAGCATCGTTGTCGTCTCTCTCCGGTCCATTCTTTAATGATTCGAGCGGCATATCTTCATTATGCCACGCTCAAAAGACTTTGCCAGCCCGATGTCATTTGAGTCCCCGCCTTTCCCTTTCCCGCCGCGTTACTCGCTCCTCATCAAGTCCAAAATGATGCGCGACCTCGTGCCACACCGTATCAATAACCAGTTTTCGCACTTCCCTTCTAAACACTTCTTCCCTGTTAGCAATAGTGTATGAACGTATACTATTGCCACATTGTTCCTCAAGCAGAAGGCGCGCCTCCGCTTCTACCGGCTCTTGGAAAATCGTGATTTTATCCGGTACGGCGAAAGCACCGTATCCTTCCCCGCGTTCCGTGTGAGGAATCCCCTCATAGAGTCCGAGAAGCGTCTCGCCCCGCCGGAGTCTCTGGCGCGTGCGCTGCATCGCGCTTGGCCGCACTCGCATCAAAAACGCGACGTTTTTGATGCGCGAACGGAACCTTTCGGGAATCGCCTCAACTCCCTCCAGCACGAGCGATTCGAATTCCTTGAAACTGACCTTGAACATGTTTATATTGTAGCTGACCCATGATGATATCCAAAAAAGGTACACAAATGGACATTCTGTCTTTTTACGATATACTTTCCTGCACCCCCGATTGCGAGGGTATGTATCAGCCAGTAGCCAGGAAATAACCCGCGCCCACTCCTTTGATGTGCCGACTTGGTCGCGAATTTCCGGACACATTTTAATATCTATGACAGAAGGTACGAATTCGCCTGCTGACGTACCTATGCAGGCAGGTCATGTTCTCATGACAAACGACGAGGCAAAAGCGCTTGGAGATATCAGTCAAGCAAACGAAAAGCTCATGTCGCGGCTTATCGCGGCGACCAAAAATCCTCCGCTTGTCGGGGATTTGGTGGAGGGAGTGGTGCTCGCGGCTTCACGCGGCAAAGTATACATTGACCTGCCGCCGTTTGGCACGGGCATCATCTACGGCCGCGAATATATCAACGCGCGGGACGTTATAAAAAAAATAAATCCCGGCGATACCATCGCCGCGAAGATTGTTGATTTTGATAATCCCGACGGATACATAGAACTCTCGCTCAAAGAGGCGCGCCAAGCGATTATCTGGGGTGAGGCGGAGACCGCGATCCGCGAGAAGAAGATATTTGAACTTCCCGTAAAAGAAGCGAACAAGGGAGGACTCATTCTTGAATGGCAAGGAATTGCCGGATTTCTTCCGGCGTCACAGCTCAAACCGGAGCATTATCCGAGAGTCCCGGACGGCGACAAGGACAAGATCTTTGAAGAGCTTCGCAAACTTATCGGGGAGAAACTATCCGTCTCAATCATCTCCGTTATTCCGAAGGAGGGGAAACTCATCCTTTCGGAGAAAAGCACGACCGAAAAGGAGCGGGAAAAAATCATCGGCAAGTACGCGGTTGGCGATGAGCTTCCGGGAGAAGTGACCGGAGTCGTCGATTTTGGCGTGTTCGCAAAGCTGGAGGAAGGTTTGGAGGGATTGGTGCACATCTCCGAGATTGACTGGGCGCTCGTTGAGGACCCGCGAAAACTCTACAAAATCGGTGATAAAGCGAGAGTCAAAATCATTGAAATTAAGGACAACAAAATTTCACTCTCAATTAAGGAGCTTAAGGTGAACCCATGGATTGAGGCTGGGACAAAGTACAAAAAGGACGATGTGGTGAAGGGAGTTGTGATTAAGTTCAACAAGCACGGCGCACTTGCTTCAATAGAAGAGGGGGTCTCCGGGCTTGTGCACATCTCCGATTTTGGAGGCGAAGAGAAGCTCCGCCGTAATTTGGAACTCGGCAAGACATACGCCTTCAAAATTACGCTCTTTGACGCAAAGGAACAAAAAATGGCGTTCTCGTTTGTGGGAGAGAAAAAATAGCTTCTAGGTTTTAGGTTCTAGCTTCTAGGGGGGCGAGACACAAGCCGCCCTTCGGACGGCTTGTGTGTGATTTAGGTTTAACCCTAATAGGTCTAAAGTGGCTTCGACTAAAAACTGCTTATGACTTTGCATCTCTGATAGCCTTTTCAATTCGCGAACGGGTTTGCCCTGACACACCAGCATCGGCCAAGAATCCTGCAACACTGATATTTCTGTAGCGACCGCTTCTTCTTCCGCTCGCAATTCTCTTGCCTATTTCAATCAAAAATGATTCATTTAGGACTTACGCAATCGGTGTCATTCCCGTGAAGCTTGTCCTCGCGAAGGCGGGGAACGGGAATCCAGGGCGTTAAAAAACGGCCAAATACTGGATTCCCGCCGTAGCTTGCCCTCGACCTGATCGGGGACGGGAATGACAGAAAAGGAAGAAATGCGTAAGTCCTAATTCTATTTTTAACTATAAGCTATCAGCTAAAAGCTATAAGCTCTCACTTATGGTACTGACTCATCGCCTTTTCTCTACTCTCGGTGATAAGAACGACAAGGCCTTCCGAAATTTGCTTCGCGAGTTTTTTGAGCGTGGCTAGTTGATCATCAGTGAATCTGCTCAATATCTGTTTCTCCACTGTTTTGTCGTCTTGTGATTTCTTGATTGCGGAGGCGGAAGACGCGATGCCGACGCGCACGCGTGTGAACGCTTTCGTTTTTACCGCCCTGATAATGGATTCTACTCCCTTGTGTCCTCCGGAACTTTTGTTGAAGGAGATTTTATATGAACCAAACGGGATATCAAGGTCATCGTGAATAATGACAAGCTGTTCCGCGAATTTTTTGTTTCGCGCGAGCTTCGCAATGGAAAGCCCTGATTTGTTCATAAAGGTTTGAGGTTTGAGAAGCACAATTGACTTTTGACCTTTAACCTTTAGCGAAGAAATAGAGCCGCGCGATACAAGGGCGTTTAATTTTTCATCAAAAATCCATTCCGGCAGTTCTTCCGCCTTTCGAAACACTTCTAACACCATCGCGCCGGTATTGTGACGAGTGTGTTCGTATTCCGCTCCCGGATTGCCGAGGCCAACCAAAACAAACATGAAACGGAGTATAGCACGAGGAGGATGAATCATTCCAGTTAACGAGTGTTCTTTGTTTAGAAGACTTGGGAGGTGCGACGGCGCCGAACAGAGAAAACTTTCAGCAGAAAATTTTCGTGCTTCTAAACAGAGAACGCGAGCGACCCTTGCGTCAACAACGCTCCTCGCACTATAATTCTTTCAACATGGAGGACTTCAGCGAAATTGAGCGAGAAAATATTCCAATGCGGAAAAAGGAAAAGCCGAGCGTGAAGGAATCCATTTTGGAATTCGTAAAATTCGCGGCTATCGCGGTCATCGTTGTCATCCCGATACGGCTATACGTCGCCCAACCGTTCGTCGTGAGCGGCGCCTCCATGGTGCCGACGTTTGAAGACGGCAACTACCTTATCATTGATGAGATTTCGTACCGGTTTGAGGAGCCGAAACGGGGTGATGTTGTCGTCTTCCGCTTTCCTCTCTCTCCATCAAAATTCCTTATCAAGCGGATTGTGGGTCTTCCGAAGGAAACCGTCGCGATAAGCGGAAACAACATTGTGATAAAAAACAAAAAGCACCCGGACGGCTTCCTCTGGAAGCAGGGCGTTTTTAACTCCTCAGGGAGTCGCATCGATGTTACCGTCTCTCTCCAAGCGGACGAATACTTCGTGCTCGGTGATAATCGGGGTGAAAGCGCGGACTCGAGAATTTGGGGCGCGCTCAAGCGAGAATTCATCGTCGGCCGGCCGCTTATACGACTTTTCCCGCTGACGGACATAGAGGTTTTTCCAGGAGAGTGGGGAGAAGTTGCCCCGTGACATCCGGCCGGCGCAATGCGGTGCAGCTCGCGAAAAGTGGTTTCTGAAGACGACGCGCGGCGTAAACCCCCACATCTTGTCCCCTCATCAAACTAATCTCTGGTTTGGGGACAGGAAAAATCCCAACCCTGCGCGCAAGCGCGGGACATTACACACAAGGAGATGGTTACAAAACTATTTTTAAGCGAAATTTAGGACTTTTTGTTCGAGACGAGGAAAGCCAGCAAAATGATTGAGGCGTAGCCCGGCTACGACGAAAATCATTTTGCGCCAGCTTGACGAAGTATCGGACAAAAAGGACAAATTGCAGCAAGAATAGTTTTGTAATCTTCTCAAGGTGCGGGGGTAAAGTATTTATGTCGCAACGCATCAGTTGGTACTAGCGCTCATCACAAAGTCTAGGAAGTAGCGCCGCGGCAGGTTTGTGGATGAGTGCTATGCTCGAAGCTATGTCTGCCTCTCACACCAGCATAAAAATGACCCCCCTCCATCAGCGCCTGGAAGACAAGCAAATCTCTCGGCGCGGTGATCGCGCTTTCGAGACGCTCGTCGCGCCGGTTCGCGCCGGAAAAAAAGAGTCGGAGCGACATAAAACTTCCCATGCGAAGTTGTTCATTGAATACAGAAATATTGACCCGGCAGTGGAAACGGCGCTGTACTACGGATTTACACCATTGCCCGCTCCCCTTCTCATCACGAAGAAGGACAAGGATGCGGCGCGGGGCATTGATGAAGAAATAAAATCTGACATATATTCCATAACGCCGATGCTGGAGGAACGGATTGCGATGCTCCGGTATGCCGCGGAAAACGGATTGAAAGAGGAGCAGCCGGCGATGTTTTGCGCGGAAGTGCTCACCGGACCGCCGATAAGAAGAAAGGCGGATCAGCGGCGGCTCCTCTTTGACATCATCGGAACACGAAGTAGCATCGCGGACGCAACACTCATTCAAACGGCGCTTGCGACGCTTCGGGAATGCGCACATGAGAATCTTACGCTCTCCATAAACAGCGTCGGAGACCGCGAGTCAATGAGCCAATTCGTCCGGGAACTTGGCAATTATTATCGCAAGCACGTGACGGCGCTCCCGCAAAGCTGCAAAACGCAGCTTAAAAAAAGCCCGTTTGAGCTCCTTACTTGCGCACATCCCGAATGCCGCGCTCTCTTTGAGGAAGCCCCAAAGCCGATGGGGTTTTTGGGAGACGAAAGCCGCCGGCATTTCAGGGAAGTGCTTGAATTTCTTGAGGAACTGGAAATCCCCTACAAAATAGACCATGCCCTCGGCGGTAACCGCTCATTCGCGAACGAGACCATATTTGATATTCGGGAAACAATGCCCGATGGAACTTCACAGCGTCTCTCGTATGGCATGCGCTACGATAATCTCGGCAAACGGCTCGGCTTGCGGTCCGAACTGCCTTCAGTCGGAGTAAATGTGTTACTCGTGCGCGATAAGCGCGAGCGAAAGGAGCGGCGCGCTATCCGCTTCAAAAAGCCGCTTGTCTTTCTGCTGCAGCTTGGTTTCTACGCTAAACTTAAGAGTTTGCGCGTCATTGAGATGTTGAGGAAGGCCCATATTCCCATTCATCAGGCGCTTTGTCGGGACAAACTCGTCTCGCAACTTTCGGTTGCGGACCGGCTCAAGATTCCCTACTCCATCATCCTCGGACAGCGCGAGGCCTTGGAAAATTGCGCCATCATACGAAACACCGAGACACGCGCCCAAGAAACCGTTCGACTCGATAATCTCGTTGAGCATTTAAAGAAAATGAAAA
>MHSB01000051.1 GCA_001821155.1 Candidatus Taylorbacteria bacterium RIFCSPLOWO2_01_FULL_50_130
GACAAGGCGCGCACGCGCGGTTACGGGAAGCCCATCATGGCACGCATGCCTGAGCAACTCATTACCTACATTGGGGGTTCCCACACATGAAATTCAAGTATACTCGCTACGGACAAGGTATATTCCGTCCGGTGATTCCTATTGAGGTGATTGGCCGTCAGGCGGTTCCGTATGAAGTGCTTGTTGACTCGGGCGCCGACATAAGTATTTTTGATGCGGAAATCGGAACGCTTGCCGGCATTGATGTACAAGCGGGCGAGCCGAGCACGCTTGTCGGTGCTACGGGTGTGGAAGAAATATTCTATCTGCATACCGTTGATCTTCTGATTGGAGATGTTAAGTTTCGCACCACTGTCGGCTTTTTGCCGAATATGACCCGCAACGGTTATGGCGTTGTCGGGCAGAGAGGATTTTTCGACAAATTTATCGTGAAGTTTGATTTACTCAAAGAAGAAGTTGAGTTAAAAAACAGGACATAATGCGAAAGCGACACAAGCTGAAAAAGCAAAACTGTGCAGAATGTAAACCCGATAGGATAAATTAGGACTGCTGGTAGATGAATTGGGAGTTATCGGCCCTAAAAGAGTTTGAGAAGGAGAAAAAACGGCTCGTCGGATGACTTGTCCCACGACCGTCTTCGGTTTTACTGGATTTTGCATTTGGGGTAGAGGTGGGGTATCCTAACGATGACGCAACCGCGTCTTTTGTTTTTACTAAACGCTACACACTAACCGCTAAACGCTTTGTATATGAACCGCGACTATCCGTTAGAAAAAGTCAGGAACTTCGGCATCATAGCGCACATTGACGCTGGCAAGACCACGACCAGCGAGCGGGTTTTGTTCTACACCGGAATGACCCATAAAATCGGCGAGGTACACGATGGCGACACCGTCACCGACTGGATGGAGCAGGAGCGGGAGCGCGGCATCACGATTACCTCCGCCGCCATCACTTGTTTTTGGCTTCCCACCTATCGGCGAGCGCAGATACACGCTGATACAAACGCGGATAGACCCGGATTGGAACAGCGATACAAATACCGGTTCAATATCATTGACACTCCCGGCCACATTGATTTTACGGTTGAGGTGAAGCGCTCCCTTCGGGTTCTGGACGGCGCGGTCGTGGTTTTTGACGGTGTTGCTGGCGTGGAACCGCAGAGCGAGACAAATTGGCGTTACGCCGATGAAGGCAACGTGCCTCGCCTTTGTTTTATCAACAAACTGGACCGGATGGGCGCATCGTTTGAGAAATCCTACCAATCTATTTTGGAGCGGCTGAGTAGAAATGCGATTCGAATGCAAATCCCCATCGGTCTTGAAGAGAACTTTTCCGGCGTCATAGACCTCCTGGAGATGAAGGCGTATGAATTTACCGGCGAAAAAGGAATTGACGTCGTGGCAAAAGAAATTCCGCCAGAGTTCGTGGAAGAGGCGAAAAAATACCGGCATGAACTCGTTGAGAAAATCGTGGAGCAGGATGACGCGCTCACGCATGAGTATCTTGAGGGAAAGAATATTCCCGTAGAAACGCTTAAAGCCACGCTTCGAAAAGCGGTTATCGCAAATAAAATCTTTCCCGTCTTTACCGGCTCCGCACTCAAAAACAAAGGCGTACAGCTTGTCCTCGACGCGGTCGTTGATTATCTTCCGTCTCCGCTTGACCTGCCTCCGACGCGAGGCGTGCATCCCAAAACGGGGGAGACAATTGTTCGGCACGTTACTGACGAAGAGCACTTTTCCGCGCTCGTCTTCAAATTGCAGACTGACCCGTTCGTTGGGCAGCTCGCGTTTTTCCGCGTGTATTCCGGCACGGTTGAAGCCGGTTCGTACATTTACAATTCGTCGACTGGAAACCGCGAACGGCTGTCCCGCATCGTGCGGCTCCAGGCCGACAAACGCGAAGAAGTGAAGAAAGTATTTGCGGGAGAAATTGCGGCCGCCGTAGGCCTTAAAGAGGCAAAAACATCACATACGCTCTGTGACGAGCAAAACCCAATCGTGTTTGAAGCAATTAAGTTTGCCGACCCTGTTATTTCTCTTTGCATAGAACCCAAGACCAAAGCCGACCAGGAGAAAATGGGCTACGCCCTGAAACGCCTTTCTGATGAAGACCCGACTTTCAAGATAAAATCGGACCAGGAGACCGGCGAGACCGTGATTATGGGCATGGGCGAACTTCAACTTGAAATTATGGTGGACAGGTTGAAGCGTGAATTTAGCGTGGAAGCCAATGTTGGAAAGCCGCAAGTCGCTTACCGCGAAACCATTCAAGGCGAAGCTGAAGCCGAAGCGAAATACATCCGTCAGACGGGAGGCCGCGGCCAGTATGGTCATGTCAGACTCTCGGTTCGTCCGATGCAACCTCTTGACTCGGAGGCGAAAGTTAAAAAGAATGTCAAGCGCTATGACCACTTTGAATTTATTAATTCCATAAAAGGAGGAGTTATTCCGCAGGAATTTATTCCGGCGGTTGAGAAGGGCGTGAAAGAAGGACTTGAGCGCGGCGTTGTCGCCGGCTTCCAGCTCGTTGACATATCCGCGGAGCTCACCTTCGGGTCCTATCACGAAGTGGACTCTTCCGAAATTGCGTTTAAGATCGCCGGGTCGCAAGCGGTACAGGATGCCTGCAAACGGGCGCGGCCGGTGATTCTGGAACCCATCATGAAAGTGGAAGTAGTCACTCCGGAAAAATTCCTCGGAGACGTAACCGGCCATCTCGCGTCAAAGCGGGGAGAAGTGCAGAACGTCGGCGAACGCGGGATGAACAAAGTCGTGGATGCCAAAGTTCCGCTCTCCGAGATGTTCGGTTACATCACGACGCTCCGCTCCATGTCGGAGGGCCGCGCAAGTTTTACCATGGAATTTGACCATTACGAGGCCGTTCCGCCGCAGGTAGCGCAAGGTATCATTGAAGCCAGAAAATAGCACCATACATATGCAGTTGCGCTTTTTTGACAATTTTGCTATCGTGGTGCAGTCGTAATTCGGCGGCTTTTTTGGCGCCGCTTCTCGTTTTTGTGTCGTTTCGTTATACATAAGTTACGAGTTAAGCATTAATAGTTTTAAGTTATAAACGTATGACAGAAGAATTTAAGAGAGACAAACCGCACGTAAATGTCGGCACGATTGGCCACATTGACCACGGCAAGACAACCTTGACGGCGGCCATTTGCGCCGTGCAGGCGAAGAAGGGACTCGCGAAGCCAAAAAGCTACGATGAAGTCGCCAAAGCCTCGGAAAAAGAGGGCCGCCGCGACCCTTCCAAAATCATCACCATTGCGATTTCGCACGTTGAGTACGCTACGGAGAATCGCCACTACGCGCACGTGGACTGCCCGGGACACGCCGACTACGTGAAGAACATGATTACCGGAGCCGCGCAGATGGACGGCGCGGTTCTCGTTGTTTCCGCCGTTGACGGCCCGATGCCGCAAACGAGAGAGCACATTCTTCTTGCCAAGCAAGTTGGCGTTCCGAAGATTATCGTGTTTCTTAATAAGGTTGATTTGGTGCAGGACAAGGACCTCATTGACCTGGTTGAGGAAGAGGTGCGCGAGCTTCTTACTAAGTACGGCTTTGACGGCAAGGCGGCAAAAATCGTGCGCGGCTCGGCGCTTAAGGCCCTTGAGGGAGACGCGGAGGGTGTCAGGAGCATTGATGAACTTCTTGCCGCCATAGACACCGAGATTCCGATTCCGGTGCGCGATGTGGACAAGCCGTTCCTCATGCCGATTGAAGACATCTTCTCAATCGAAGGTCGCGGAACCGTTGTGACCGGCCGCATTGAACGAGGAAAGGTAAAGGTAGGGGAGGAAGTTGAAATCGTGGGACTTAAGCCGACGGCTAAGACCACCGTTACCGGCATTGAAATGTTCAACAAAAATCTCCAGGAGGGAATGGCGGGCGACAACGCCGGCGTGTTACTCCGAGGCACCAAGAAAGAAGAGGTGCATCGCGGACAAGTGATTGCGAAACCGGGCACCGTTACGCCACATACCGATTTTGAGTCGGAGGTATACGTCTTGAAAAAAGAAGAAGGAGGCCGTCACACGCCCTTTTTCGCGGGGTACAAGCCGCAATTCTACATTCGAACAACCGACGTAACGGGCGAAGTGACACTTCCTGAAAAAATCGAAATGGTGATGCCGGGTGACAACATACAATTTAAAGTAAAACTCGTCGCGCCGGTGGCGCTCGAGGAGAAAATGCGCTTCGCAATCCGCGAGGGAGGGAAGACCGTCGGGTCGGGAGTAATAACCAAAATTGTGGCTTAACATACGAACATACGAATTAAAGTCCAACGAATGACAACGAATAAAGATTTTAGGACTTACGCATTTCTTCCTTTTCTGTCATTCCCGTCCCCGATCAGGTCGAGGGTAAGCTACGGCGGGAATCCAGTATTTGGCCGTTTTTTAACGCCCTGGATTCCCGTTTTCACGGGAATGACACCGATTGCGTAAGTCCTAGATTTCTTAATTCGTAGCAATTCGTGTATTCGCATGATTCGTATGTTCGTATAGTGCTTATGGCTGTTAAATCCACAACCGAAAAAGTCGCAAAGACTGCAAAAACTGCGAGAACGGCAAAAACACCGGCGCACCGCACGCCACGGGTTAAAAAAGCCGCAAAGCCCGAAATAGTGCCGAAACTCCGGATTCGCGTTCGTGCCTATGAGCACAAGATTCTGGACGCTTCCATCAAGCAGATTCTCGATACGGCGTTCCGCTTTGACGCAACGGTAGAAGGTCCGATTCCCCTTCCGACAGAAATCAAGAAGTACACCGTCAACCGTGCCTCTTTCGTTTATAAAAACGCGCGAGAGCAGTTTGAGATGCGAGTGCATAAACGCCTCATTGACATCATCAATCCCACCCCTCGCCTTATAGAAGCGCTCACCAACCTCTCCCTTCCCTCCGGTGTAACGATTGACGTAAAAATGTTGTAGAAAATAGGGAGCCGTTCTTACGGCGACCATATTTTCAAAATCCCCTCACCAATTTCACCAAACGCGCAAAGACCGCTACGGTGAATTTGCGCAGACTCACTCTAACTAAAGCCAAGAGCAAAGATACATTAGGACTTACGCATTTCTTCCTTTTCTGTCATTCCCGTCCCCGATCAGGTCGAGGGCAAGCTACGGCGGGAATCCAGTATTTGGCCGTT
>MHSB01000052.1 GCA_001821155.1 Candidatus Taylorbacteria bacterium RIFCSPLOWO2_01_FULL_50_130
AATCATGCATAATTTGCCCCTCGGAGAGAAAATGGGCGTTTGAAGCTCATTTACTTGGGAAGAGGCGATCATTTGATGCTCATTATGAATGGGAGGAGAAGCCGAGCGCGTGGTTATATGTTAAATAATTTCAGCTGACTGATGTCCTTGTTACGGCCCTGATTTCTGATGTACTGCTCAATGACCGCCTTGTTCCCCTTGCCACCCGTGGTGGCGATGTAGTAGCCGTCAGTCCAGAATTCCCCTCCCCACAGGTCTTTCTTGATTGTCGGGATGAACTTGAATATGTGGCTCGCGGTAATGCTCTTGATCATTCCGATGACCTGTCCGCCTGAATACTTCGGCAGGAATCGGCAGAGGATGTGCAGGTGGTCCTTGTCAAACCCGACTTCGTGGATATCAATCGCAAACCGCTCCTTGAACCCCGAGAGCGCCATGAGAATGAGTTTCTCCGTTTCTGGGTTCAAAAGCGACTTACGATACTTCACCGTGATTTGAATGTGGTAGTAGCATTCTGATATATTATGATACCAATACCACAGCCCCTCCTTTGCTTCTATGTCCGTTCTGGTCATTACGCCGCAGTATATCGTAGTTTCCGCCATTCATCCCTGCGCGGAGCGCAGGGAGCTCTGGCGGGTCATTGGACAAAAAAGAGCAAAAACGCTATTCGGCAACAGTCCCGTCATTCCCGTGAAGCTTGCCCCCGCGAAGGCGGGGAACGCGAATCCGGGGCCTTTAAAAAATCCTTATTACTGGATTCCCTCCTCCGCGGGAATGACAGAAAGGCGTGAAGTGCGTAAGTCCTATTCTGGTATCTATAGATCCAGCTGACCTTGGCAAAGTTAAATAAACAAGTAATATCAGCGTCAGAAAACCAACGAACCGGGCTTAGTGTCGGTCCAGAAATTCTGTAAGAACCCCATACATTACCTATGAATGACCGTGAGAAGGCGCAGCGGCCAAGCGAGGAGCAAAAACAGTTCTTTACAACACATGGGCTCGTCCTGCCGAAAAACGCTCTAATCGCCAGAAACATCATCGAGTTCATTACGGAAGAACCCGAAAAAACAGCAGAACGACTAAGATTGATGTGGTTTCTGCATACCGCAGTTATCGGTCTTGAATTGGATGATGGCTGTAGCATCACTTATATCAGAATGAGATCCATACGAGAGAGGACGTCGGAGTCTGGACATCATCGCTACTGTCTGTTTCAGGCCCATCTTAAGACTCCTTATGGGGGGAATACATCTCGCCCACTCACATCGTGCTACAAGAACGGCACCCCGCTATTTGGAAGTCCGCATCCATGGCTACTTTCAGGGGTGACCTACCGCAAACTGAAGGACTCATCGGTTAAGAAAATATGTGCCTATCTCCTCCAGAAATCTGAAAGCTCGTTGGAGTGGGAATTTCTAACTCCAGAAAAATTAATTCCTGGCGCACACTTCGGGCTGAGATTTTTGGGGGACAAAACGGCAACGGACAAAGATCTGGAGTTGCTCGCACAAGTTCTGGAAGGACTTGAGTTGCCGCGGGGGGTTTGCATCAGACGGATATTTCAGAGGGGAAAAGACCGGGTTTACTATCGGGTAAGTGTGGACATGGAATCGGTCCAGGAGAGTGACCATACCACTGTTTCTCATTCGTAAAAGGACCGTGCCAATTTTCAGACGACAGCGCTCATCTGTCGTCTTTTGTTTGGAGCGTTTGGGACAGGCGACACCACTCGCAATCACTGTCATCACAAGTTTTGTCCCAAAATGACAGAGAGAGAATCTGTTTTGAAACATCGGCGATGAGTTTCCTCAAGTTGGCGACTTCTTCGTCAGAAATCTCAAATACTTCGCGGCGGTAGCGGCCGCGGTCATCGGACTTGAGAAAGTCAATGGTGCCGGTTTTCATCCGCCACTTCCCCAACCCATCAAGGAGGAGCCGATAAAAGACGAGCTGGCGTTTGTAATCGCCCCCGCCTCTTTTGGTTTTGCCTTCAATTTCATTGCGGCTCTTCGGCCGGCCGGTTTTGTAATCAACGACAGTGACTGTCCCATCAGGCAAGAGCTCCACTTTATCCAGCTTTCCATTCAAAAGAATCTCTTGACCGGCCGAAATACCAAGCGGCATTCCGGCAATTTTGTACTCGTTCCAAATCGTCCGCGGAAAATCAAAATGAGAAAGGTACCCTTTAAGCTCCCGCTCTCCTTCCTTGAGATGGGTCTGAAACTCCCGCTCGCTTACGTGCGTGCGGCGAAGAGTCCCTTTGAAAAACTCAAGCGTTTTTTTAATGGAGAGGTCTTCTTCCCTCCGGTAGGCGTCAAAATAAACCTTGAGAGCGGCGTGTATTGCCGAGCCGTAGAGCAGCGCTGGTGATTGCGACTGGGGAATCCGTATTAGGTCAACAAAGAAATACCTCCACGGGCACTTAAGGAAGTTATTTAGATGCGTTACCGAGAGTCCCCGCTCCAGGAAAAGCGACTGGAGATATTTTTTATCGGTTAGGAGACAGGGCGCCGCCAAGACTTTTTTGTGAGGAGAGTTGACTGACACCTTCTCTTTTGTTCGATAGTCCTCATGAATTTCTTCCAAAAATCGTGAAGGAATCCGCTCCTGTCCATCGCTACCGCGAAGGTGATACGAAATCGTCACATTTTTTTTTGCTCTCGTAAGCGCCACATAAAAGAGCCGCCGCTCGTCTTCCGTTTCGTGTTCCTCTTCGCCGCCCGGAAGCGGTAAATTAAAGATTTGCCGGCTGCGTCTTCCGCCCCAAACGCCGTCGCTCGCGTGCAAAATAAAGACGCTTTCAAACTCAAGTCCCTTGGCGCGGTGAGCGGTCATAATAGCGACGCCATCCAAAATTCCCGCCTCGGCCGATATGGATAAGCCGTGCTCGCGCGCTTCCGCCAGATATTCCAAAAAATCTTTCACGGTCGCGAGTTTGTTTCGCTCGGCGAATCGCTCAACAGCACGGAGCAAACTTTCATAAAGCGGCAGAAGTTCGTAGCTTTCTTTCAGCGAGACGAGATGGGGAAAATAGCCGGATTCCTCGGCGATTTGGTTCCAACCGGAAACCAGCGGCTCATTGCGGGCGATTAGCGCGAGACGGGATAGTTTGCTGGCGAATTCGCCTAATGCGCCGCGCCGTATTTCAAAAATAATTGCTCGCCGCTCTTTCCTCGCGTTTTCCAAGATGGCGAAAACTTCGTGGGGTTCAAGGTTGAGGAAATCAAAGAAAAGAATCGGCGCCAGTTTTTCGTCATTTGGAGCAACCCCCGCCTCTAAAAACTTTAAGAAAGCGTCAATCCGAACATGGGACAGGGCGTCGGTGTTTGAAAACTTCGCCACGGGTACGCCAACGGCTCGCAGTGCTCTCTCAACAGAATCGGCGCTTCTGTTCTCGCGGACAAGAACCCCGATTTCTCTAGGCGCCGCGCCGTTTTTGATTCGTTTTTTTATCTCTTCCGCGACATATGCGAGTTCGCCGGCTCCATCGACTGCTTCCAAAACTAAAACGCGGCGCGGCGCGAAGTTAACTGCTGAACGAAGCGGAAGACGGGTTTCTCCGCCGATTATTCTGTTTTGGCTGATAAGCGAATGAGCAGCATCAAGAATCTTTTGGTGCGAGCGGTAATTTTTCTCAAGCGTTATCAACCGAGCCTTTGGGTACAGCCGCTTGAAATACAAAAAATTTTCAAGCGAAGCGCCTTGAAAGCGGAAAATCGCCTGCTTCTCGTCGCCGACAATGAAAATATTAGGATTCTCGTGGAAACCGGCCAAAAGCTCGAGCAGGCGATTTTGAGCATTGTTGGCGTCCTGATGTTCGTCGGCAAGAACGTAGTGATGCTCCTCTTGAAGCCGAAGGAGTAAATCTTTGTCGCGCTCTAAAACCTTCACTGTTTCCATAATCATATCTTCAAAGTCGTACAATCGCCGCTTGGCGAGCGACTTTTCGTAAGCGGCATAAACTTTTGAGAGCTCTTCGTTTCTTTGAATGTTTCGTTCCTCGGCAGCCCGCTTGCCCGGCGGCATTTCTGGACCTGCGAAGTCCAAAAATGCCGTCATGTTGCTTTTAAGCAAAATCCGCAATTTCTTGGGAGAAATATTTTCTCTTTTGAGCTCTTTAATTGCCGTGATGAGCGGACGAATATAATACGACGGGTCGTTTTTGGGTCGCAAGATTTTCAGTGAAAGAGTGGCTAGTATTTCCCTAATAATCCGGAGCTGTTCTATTTCCTCCATATGCTCGGCGCCGATAATCCGCGAAAACCGATCTGGATAAGTTTTGATTATATCGTTGGAAAAACTATGAAAGGTGTGAATTCTGACTTGATACGCCGCCGGACCAATAAGCCGCAACAACTTTTCGCGCATGGCGTAAACGCCAGATTCAGTAAAGGTCAACGCCAAAATCGCGTCCGGCGGCGTATCGGTTTTGCGAAGAATTTGCGCGATACGAAGCGTGAGTACTGTCGTTTTCCCCGTCCCCGGCCCCGCAACAACCATCACCGGCCCCTCTATCGTATCCACCGCCTCGCGTTGTTTGGGATTGAGTTGTTTGTATACTTTTTCAAACGCCCTGTTTTTCATGAACCCTAGTATAGCATCAGCGCGCTAAACCTTGACACATCATAATATATATGCTACCTTCCTTGTGATTCTCGCAGAACTTCAACATCAACGAAAGGAAACAAATGCTCTTTGAAAATGAGCTGATTCGGTGTCTAGTCGGCATTGTCGGCCTCGTGTTCCTCCTCTATGGAGGGTTTTTCCTGCTTTGTGTTTCGTTCATAGCGTGGACGGTTGTAAGGATTCCACAGCTTGAAAGAATTCTCGAAGAGGAGAAAGACGCGCACAGAAAAAAAGTGCTGACAAAAAAAGTCAACGCTTGGCGCGACACGTATAGGGTAATGCAAAAAGTGAATCAAGAAATGAGTGGGGTAGATATGCCGCCGCAGGCACTTTTGAGAGCGCTCCTTATAAAACGTCCCCACCTTATGACGCGGTCCCTGCTTTTTTGTTTCTTGGGCACCGCTTCCCTCCTGTGGGCATTCGGCTACTTTGGCTGATGCTCGCGGGGGAAAAGACCGTCAAAAAGGCGGTCTCGTTCTTTTTCACTCTGCTCCGGTCTTCTGACTCGGAGCAGTTTTTCTTCCCACTTACTACTAACTACTTTCTACTTACTTCCCCTCTAGTATCCATGCAGCTTTTTACTCTTCTCATGCTGGCGGATTTTTTCATGCGCTTTCGCCTCAATCTGTCGGATGCGCTCTCTCGTGACGCCGAACTTCTGCCCCACCTCTTCAAGCGTGTGGGTAACGCCGTCAAGAAGGCCGTGCCGGAGTTCCAGAATTTTCCGCTCCTTCTCGGAGAGGTCGCCCAAAATTTCTTTCACCTGGTCGGTAAGAATGCGCCGTGAAGATTGCTGGTCCGGAGCAAGAATTTTGTCGTCGTGGAGAAAATCTCCGAGGGTTGACTTGCCGTCGTCTCCCTCATCCCCTACCGGGCTTTCAAGCGAAACCGTATCCTGGTCTATCTTCTCAATTTGGTATACCTTATCCGGCTCAATGCCCATCTCAACGGCGATTTCCTCCGGAAGCGGGTCGCGTCCGAGGTCTTGACTAAGCCTTCGGACAACTTGTTTATACTTGGCGATGGTTTCCACCATGTGCACCGGAACTCGAATCGTGCGGGATTGGTCGGCAAGCGCTCGCGTGATTGCCTGCCGTATCCACCACGTCGCGTAGGTGGAAAACTTATACCCGCGCGTCCAGTCAAATTTATCCACCGCTTTGAAAAGCCCGAGGTTCCCTTCTTGAATGAGGTCAAGGAGCGTCAAGTCGGGGCTGCGGCCTACATACTTTTTGGCGATGGAAACGACGAGCCGAAGGTTGGCGCGCGCGAGAAGATTTTTTGCCTCCATGTCGCCGGCTTGAATGCGTTTCGCGAGCTCCTTTTCGTCCCGAGCGTTAATGAGCGGGTATTGGCCGATTTCTTTCAAATACATCTGTATGGAATCGTATGATGAATCGCCTCCTTTTCCAAGAGATACGTTCTTCCCATGACGTGGTTCTTCTGCCTCTTTTTCAAGCATGTGGCCGCCTTCATGCACGGCAATGCCCATGCGATGCAGTTGAGCGTAAAGTTCGTCCAAAAAGGCGATGTCTTCCTCTATCAAGGGAAACTCCTTGAGAATCTCATCAAAGGTAACAAAGCCGCGCTCTCTGCCTTTCGCGAGGAGCCGTTCTGCCTTCATGCTCTGCCCGGGACCTCGCTTCGGAGATTTTGCTTTTGCGGACGACGCTCTTTTTACCGGACGACGCCCGCTCAAAACCTTTCTCCGGGGAACCGTTTTCTTTTTTTTCTTATTCTTGAAGGTTCTCTTTTCTTTTGACATAACCTAGGTAGTATAGCTAAAAATGGCTTACTGACAATCTTCGAAAACTCCACAAAGCACAATCAATATTCAGAAACCCAAACAAAACACAAACTATCCAATATTCAAACAGAGACACAGACTGCATCAAACTATTCAAATGCTGGCTGATTTTTGTTTTGTTTGAAGATTGCGTACTGTGCTTTGTGCTTTACGATACTGCGTGTTGTGAAGTCTAAGATTAAGCAAGTAAACTCCGCTCGTCCTATCCCTGTGCAGGAGCACAGGGCGTTCGGCGAGCGGAGTTTCCTTTAAGAACCCTCGGTTCTCAACGCTCGCTCGCAGACTCGCTCACTGCTCTCCTCCACGGGGAAACTACAGTTTCCCCGACCCCTTTCGCTGACCCGCCATTCATCCCTGCCTAGGAAGGCAGGGAGTTCTGGCGAGTCATTAAATCTCAAGACTGAAATCGCGCCGCTTTGAAAGCGGCAAGTTTTTGCGTGAGCTCTTTGCATGTCTGAAGCAGCTGCCCTGCTTCCTCTTTGCTCCCCGCGCGCTCGGCTGCCGCAAGCTTATCCATCGCTTCCGAAAGAAGTCCCGTCACGTGGCCCTCTCCAAGAAGACTGACGAGTTCCTGTTCTTCTTTCTCGCTCGGAACTCCGTCTCCGTACAGCGTCTCAACCTCAAGGAGAAGCGGATCGCGAAGCTCCTTGTGCCGCCGCAACTCTTCCAAAAGAATTCTTTCCCCGAAGATGCAAAGCAGGCTATCATGAATTCGCCCCAGTAATTCCTTGTCGTTTCTTGACTCCGCAAAAAAATAAATCCCGAACACGCGCCGCTTGGTCGTAGTGGTATAAGCGAAGGTTGCGTCTTTTCGCTTTTCCGGCATTCCCTCTTTGTCCGGAACCGGAATTTTCTTAAACGCCTCCCACAGCGCCTCCTCCCGAAGGCCGCTTTTCTCGGCGATTACTTTCAGAAAATGCGATTGCTCAACGCTCGATTGGAGAAGACGAAGAAGCGGAAGGATGGTCCTCTCAATGGAAAGAGCGCGTTCTCTCCCTTCCTTTGCAGAATGAAGAAGATTCTCCAGTAAAAAATCAACGATGTGTTTGGCGCCTTTTACCGCGCGCTCCCATTCGCTCGGCTCTTTCAAGATAAGTTCCGCGGGGTCCTTCTCTTTCAGTGCGATGGCCTTTACGTTGAATCCAAGCCCCAGAGCAACCCGAATGGCGCGCTCGGCGGCTTTCAGTCCGGCGCTGTCTCTGTCAAAGGCGATGAAAAGATTATCCGAGAGTCGTTTAAGAACGCCGAAATTGTTCATCGCCTCTTTACGGCCCTTCAACCCCTTGGCAAGCGAATCCGTGAGAGCTGTTCCGGACGATGCGATTGTGTTGTCGTACCCCGCCTGATGCGCCATAAGGAGGTCCATTTGCCCTTCCACGAGAATCGCCGAGTCCTTGATGCGTATGGGAAGTTTGGCTTTATCAAATCCATAGAATACTTCCGACTTCTTGAACAGTACCGTTTCAGGACTGTTGATGTATTTACCGGTTTTCCCGTCATCAAGCGCGGGAAGAATTCTCCCGGAAAATGCTATGACGCGCCCGGCGCTGTCGCGGATCGGAAACATGATGCGCCCGCGAAAGATATCATACTGCCGGCCCTTGTCTCCGGCAGATTGCTTAATGAGTCCGACTTTTTCCATCTCTTCCGTCTTGAATCCTTCCTTTAAGAGGTGTTCAAAAAGCCGCCGCCAATCTTGCTCTGCAAAGCCAAGCCGCCATTCTTTAATGGTTTCCTCCGTTAATCCTCGACCAAGAAGATACTGCCGCGCCTCTTCATTGTTTCGGAGCGTTTCTTCAAAAAACCGCGTGGCCTTTTCAAGGCAGAGATACAGGCGCGCGTACTCGCTTTGAACTTTCGGGTCAACTTTGGTGAGAGTAACGCCCGCTCGTCCCGCAAGCACTCGTAGCGCGCCTATAAAATCAAGACCTTCAAATTCCTGCACAAAGGTAAAAATATCCCCATGGGCTTGGCATCCGAAACAATAGTACGAGCCGCGGGCGGGCGATACGAAAAACGACGGTGTCTTTTCGTTGTGGAATGGGCACTTCGCTTTAAGCGAGCTTCCAGCGCGCTCCAGTTTGAGGTACGAACCCACAACATCGGCAATGCCGAGCCGTTCTTTGAT
>MHSB01000053.1 GCA_001821155.1 Candidatus Taylorbacteria bacterium RIFCSPLOWO2_01_FULL_50_130
CATTTGCTTGCAAGACCGATTCGGATTTCGCCCACCCCCTTCTCCTCACCGCGCGCACGCGCGCGGGGGAATTTTCCGACCAAGTTATGAATTGTGCTCTCGACAGGAATCGAACCTGTATTTTAGACTCCGCAGGTCTATGTCCTATCCATTGAACGACGAGAGCATGCAATCGACAGCTAAAAGCTAACAGCTAAACGCTGTCTCGTCAAAATCCAAGGTATTCCATAATCTGTTTTGAAAGCGGTTCATGCGTTTCTTCTTCCGGCAGGAGCTCTTGCAGAAATTCCCGCACCGTTTGCGGATCAACGGATGCAAGCGGAACAACGGAGAGGGGAGTAATGAGTCCTTTTGGCTTGAGAAGCAGTTTCGGTTTCGATTCTTCTACGAAGAAAGATTCAAACGCGGTGAACGGCTGAAAACTTCTGTTAATCCAAAGTCCGCGGTTCGTAAGCTCGTAGTGTATCAGCTGCGGTTTTTGTAGCGTGCGCAAAAAAAGAACGACCGTGCTTAAGACGATCAGGACGGCGAAGAGGACGTTGTTCAACACCACGGCGGTTACCACGATAGAAAGTGCGATAATGCTTACTGCCCAATACCAATCCGGGCTGTTGTGCTTGGGGGGCTCGTCGTATGCATCCCATTCGAGTTTTTGAGCAGACATATTTCTAGCTTATAGCTTCCCCGCCTACGCTAATCCTTTGGCGGGCAGGTAGCTGTTAGCGGTTAGGGAAGAGGCAAGAAAGAAGGGCCAATCCACGCTTGATAACCTGAGTCCGGCGAAAAATATGATTGCGCACAGGGCGGCGGAAATAAGACACCAGGTGCACCATTCTTTAAGGATAAAAGCCTGCACGGCGGTGAGGTACAGAGAAAAAAGAAACGCGACAGCGGATAACCCAAGAAGCGTGGGAGCAAGCAAGGCGGTTTCATGGAGCGTTGGCATCGCAAGAAGCGTGCTGTAGGCGACGACGATAATCGTGTAATAAATGATGCCAAGAATCTCAACCGGGATATCCATGAACCGCGAGTAATCGCTGTGCACCACAGGGTCGCACGAGTGTCCGATGGGACAGACAAGCGTCGTATGGAGCCGCTTCTTGAAATGGATAAAAGCCGCAAGCAAAAGTCCGCCAAACGCGGCGGCCGTGAGAAAAATGTGAAGTGCAAAATATGAGTTCACACCACTATTCTAGCACAGGCTAAAAAGTAGTTAGTAGTCAGTAGAAAGTAGTATGTAGACGCAGGCAGGCAAGACGTTGGGATTTCGGGACTGTTGTCGAATGACAAAATCAGCGATTTTGCTATGCAGGGATAAGGATTATTTTGGACAAAAGTGGCAAAAACGCTATTCGGCAACAGTCCCGTTTTAACAGCTTTCGATAACTTTCACATTTGTCGAATGCTCATAGCTTCACTTTACTTGGGTAAAGAGGAACAAAGAGCCACTCACTTAGTTGGGAATACCGCATCCGGACCTTCAGTGAGTTCCTTGAAAACAAGCGGGTTTGCCGCGATGAAGTTGAGGTTGCGGTAATCATAGTCGCGCAAGCCCGAAGAATTTTTGCGAGGTAAAACGTGCGCGGGCAAGCCGATATTGGCGACAATGCCGCCTGCTTCGGCGACCAGGAGCGAACCGGGCGCGAAGTCGTAGTCTTTGCCGTGAGGGTCAAAACAGAGCCGTCCATCAAGTTTTCCTGATGCCACCATCGCGAACTCGAATCCCGAGCAGCCCGCCTTAAACAAAAGGCAATGCTCTCGCAACCGAAGGAATCGAGACATGTTTTCCTGTTTGTCGAGATGTGTTTCCCACGCAAGATAACTTCCCTGGAACGAGCGGGCGCTTACGCGAATCGGTTCGCCATTTGCAAACGCGCCTCGTCTTCTTTCCGCGTGATACATGATGTCATTCACAAAGTCATAGATAGCGGCAAATACCACCCGGCCGTTTTCAATACACGCAAGCTGTGACGTGCAAAATGGCATGCCGCGGATAAAATGGGACGTGCCGTCAATCGGGTCAACGAGCCAAAACCGCTTTGCCGCGCGATTTCCGCCGGTTTCCTCTCCAACGAAGGCTATGTCCGGATAACACGCCGCCAATTCTTTTTTGTAGTATTCTTCAACAGAAATATCCGCCTGTGTGACGGTGTCATGCGCTCTATCCGACTTCTTTGCTTGAAATTCGACTTTGCCATACTGCGGCAAGAGCATCTCCCGCACGCGGCGAATTATCGATAATACCACACTGCTAAATTCAAGTGCATTGCCCATTTTTGTTTCTGTTATTGCTTTTGAGCTGTTGATTAAAAATTCGACGCTCGAAACAAATCCAAATATTAAAATTACCTTAAACAGGACTTCATTTTTGGTCTTTCCGTTTTGAATTTAAATATTGTTTCAGATTTCGCGCTTCGGATTTGCTTATTAACCGAGACTAATGATCGCCTTGATAAACTCCGCCGACCAGCGATACACATTGTAATCGCGCACGGCGTTGCGCATTTCTCGCATCCTTCTGCGCTGCTCGTTTTTTGGCATTGTAAGCGCGGTCATGATGGCCTCGCACGTTTCTTCCGCGCTGTAGGGATTCAAAGGGAGCGCTCCCTTGAGGTCGCGCGCGGCGCCGGTAAAGTTGCTTAAAACGAGCACCCCCTGTTCGTCGGAGCGCGCCGCGACGAATTCTTTCGCCACAAGGTTCATGCCGTCATGAAGCGAGGTGACGAGGCAAACGTGCGCGAGTCGGTAGAGTTCTTTGAGCACTGCGTGCGAATAGTGCTTTTTCACGAGCACGATCGGCTTCCAATCGCGCGTCCCGTATATCGCGTTAATCCGCTCCGCCTCTTTCGTCACCGCTTCTCCGTATTCTCGGTACTTTGCGGAATCTTCGCGCGAGAGCGGAGCGATCTGCAGAAACGTGAACTGCTCTTTGTATGGCGGATATTTAGCGAGAAAGAATTCAATTCCCTTGAAGCGCTCCAAGATGCCTTTCGTGTAATCGAGCCGGTCAATGCCAAGCCCAACGAGCGGCGTTTCGACGCCGAATTTCTCCAAGATATTTTTGTCGTGGGCTTTTCCCTCCGATTCGCTCTCTCCGGCAAATGCGATTGAGATAGGAAGCGGCTTGATAAACGTGCGATGTTCCTCGCAGGTGATTGAGAACTGCTCAAGGTCAATGAGCGACTCTATCTCCTTGCCGACGGTATCAATGAAGTTGTTGCCATATGTTCTCGTGTGGAACCCGATGATATCCGCGCCGAGCATTCCATCCAAGATTTCTTTTCGCCACGGACAAATACTAAACTGTTCCGCCGACGGCCACGGAATGTGCCAGAAGAGCCCGATTTTCGCGTCCGGCCGTTTTTCTTTTATCATGCGCGGAAGCAGTGCGAGATGGAAGTCCTGCACCAAAATAATCGGTTCCTGCACCTCGCGAATCTCCGAAAGGAGAGCTTCCGCGAACTTACTGTTGACACGACGATATTCAACCCAGTCTTCCTTTCTAAAGAGAGGACGAGTGTGCGCGAGATGACAGAGCGGCCAGAGCGCTTCGTTGGAAAAACCAACGTAGTGGCCTTTGATTTCCTTCGGCGTGAGGAAGACGCGTCGTAGCGTATAGCGCGGTTCATCTGGCGGCACGGGAAGTTTCCCCTCCGCGTCAGCGGTTTCTTTATCGGCGTTGCCGCTCCCGTGCGCAAGCCAGAGTCCCCCGCAGGCCTCCATGATTGGTTCAAGCGCCGTTACCATACCGCTTGCCGGCACCGAATACTCTATGCCGTTTTTTGTTCGCGAATGGATATAGGGTTCGCGGTTGGATACCACGAATATTTTTCGGTCTTTCACGTACGCTTTGATGAACTCTTTGAGCCGCTCCGCCGTCCATGGGGTGTCTATCTTTTCCAGCCGCATGCGCGCTTCCTCGCTCGCGGCAAAGCGCGCCTGCGCCAAGCTCATGTTCATTTTGGCTATCTCGCTCGCGAGAGGTTTGAGGAAAAACGGGCCGCGGAGCGGCGCGTTCTTGGTCTTGCTTATGCGCGCGGACTTCACCGAGTCGGCGAATCGTGTGATGATTTTGTATACCGCGAAACGAATCAGCGCCGCGATGGCCGCGGAAAAGATGAAAATGTAGACGAAGAGCCGGACAATGTTACGTCTCCAAATCTCCGCGACGACGCCATCAATGTAGGAGGAGTTTTGCACGGTAACGAGCGCGCCCACGACGGCATCTTTCTCATAGAGCGGCAGGACGAAAAGGTAACGCGCGGCGCCGTCGATTTCTTCAAAAAGACCGGTCGGCTCATTCTTATCAAGCGCAATAAACACGAAGTCGGGGTTGTCAATCACCCGCCGCGGCATGTCTTTTGAGATCGCGAGGGGAATGCCGCGGTTGTTGAATACCGCGATGCCGGCAATCCGCTCGCGGTCGGTGAAGCGATTCACGATGCGCTGGAGCGTGGAGGTGGAGTTGCGTGCGAAGTTTGGCTCGACTGACTCCTTGAGCGAATCCGCGAGGAGACGGGTTCGATACTGCAAATCCGCGGAAAGGTTCAGTCTCTCTTCATTCGCTTGGTTATAGGTAAAACCAAGAACAAAGGCGCTAACGGCTGCTATGGCGCCTAGGGTGATGAGGATAATGTGCCTCATTGATTCCATCATGTTAGCACTTTTTTGCCGTTTGTCAGCTTTTCAGTTTTTGCTACATCAACACAGTTACTCCGCGCATATGTCTCGGCTCCACTTTACTAAGGTAAAGAGGAGTTGAGGCACAGAGGAGTCGGGAAACGAAGAAAAGAGAACGGGAGGAAACGTTATTGCTTTCCGTCACGAAGTTTCCTCCAGAGGACGCCCATCATGTTTCTCCCTTTCTCGTCCGTGCCGATGCCCCAATTGAAGAAGCTGCTAGCTTTCCCGCCTGTACCTCTTGGCTTCACTTTACTTGAGTAAAGTGAAGCCAAGAGCTTCAAGCATACAATCTTTAGTGCGTGTCGCGAATTTTCATCCACAACGCACCCATCATATTTCTCCCATCGCCAGCGGGCCCGCAACCCCAAAAGACATCAATTGGAGAGTTTTCGATAATTTTTCGTTTACCAGTGCGTTTTAACGCATCGCGCACGGTTTCATGCTCTGCACATTTCGCGCGCAGGATTTCTTCCATCACCGCGACTTTCTTCTCGTGCCAATCTTTCGGCATAAATTTTTTGTGTGCGTGCGCAATTTTCTGCGCTTCTTCGGGCGAGCCGGCGGCAAAGATTTTCTTCGCTATATCAGGTTTTGTCTTACTATATTTGCGCCATTGGTACGCATATTCGGCGGTGGGGAACTGCCTGCCCCACATTTCAATATGGTGCGCCGAGAAGTTATTGAGTGCGTCAAACGCAGGCGTGTAAAAATAGATTGCCCCTTTCGTTTCCTTGTTCAGTCCTTTGCTTGAAACTGGATACATGATTAGCGCTTAGTCCACACTTTGTCAGAGAGATATTTTTTGATGAGCGCCTGATACGGGATGCCAAGCTCGTTGGCCTGTTCTTTGATTCTAAACAGAAGCGGAGAAGGAAGGCGAATTGAGATAGGACTTGAACTTGGTTTGAGATTCGGGAAAGACACTGGTTCAAAATCACTCGGCTCAAAGTAGTCATTCAGTTTTATCTTTGACCAGAACGCCCGTTCCGCATCCTCGTTTTTAAATTTTGGCAACTTAAGTTTTTTTTCCATATAGTTGTTTTTCTTTTTTGTTTAGCGGCCTAGATGAAATAATGCGAATTCTGGTTTTTCTGGAGGTGAAAGCAATAAAAAGCATTTTTCCTGCTTTGGTCTGTCCAACCAGTATTGAGCGCTCCTCGATTTCCGAATGTACCACATCCTTAAAAATCTTCTTTCCAGAATCGAAGAATGCTTCCTCGCTTTCCGCGTCCGTTACCCCATGTTTCTTGAGGTTCTTGCCGCGGTTCCCCGCATCCCACTCAAAGTCAATTACTTCTCCCGAGCCCCGCATACCACATGTATATACCCTGCGCTACATTTTGTCAAATCCCAGCCACGTGTATTCACTAGGGCGGCGCACTCTCAATAAGATTAAAATCATTGCCTAATCTTTTCCAATTTCCGAGAAAGGCAGTGAGTACAACGGAAACACTTTGCAGGAGAATAGGGTCAATTATTCCAGTTTTCTTTCCATTCATTTCCACATTAAAATTTTGAATGTTCTTTCCGAGCCAGCGCTGAAGTAGGCGGGCAGGAATAGCACTTAACGGATCGCCACCGGCTTTTATATTCTGGATATCTTTCTGAAATTTCTCTCCATACTTTTTTACTTCATCAACCGCGTATTCACCCCAATCTTTCGTATCAATACATTTCAAAACCCATTTTTCAATTCTCTCCGCTTGGTCTTTTGGGAATAAATTTTTGACAGCTTGTAAATCTTGGGCGGTAGCCGCGAGCGCCAAATCAAAAGCGGCCATTTTTTCGTCCTCTACGACAAACTCATCTTTGAAACAGTCTTTGAGGTTTTTATGGATAGTAGGCCAAGCGTCTTGTGCCTCTTTGATTATGTAGAGGACAAAATGTGAAGCCGCCTCTTCTTCGGTTACTTTTTCCTTGCTTTCCAACATGTTAAAAATGACACACTTAGATTAATAACACTCCGTCAATCTTTTCCTGCTCTCCACTTCGGTAACAACTCGCTATAGATATCTGCCAGGATTTCTAGATGATTGTATACTAACTTCAAGTCTCTCAAAGGGCTAACCTCAATCAGTTTAAAGTATCTCAAATCATCCGCTGAATACTGATAAAATGTTACTTTTCCAGAAGTGTCAAATCCTCCTGGTTCAGAAAAACGAGGGCTTGCCGCGCTTAAGCGAACCTGAACTTGCGCCATGCAAAAATATTTTAATGCCGTGTCTCCCAAATGATAAATATGCTGTTCTTCGGGAAGAAAAAAGTCTAGAAAGTCGCTAAACTTTTTTAGCTCTAATCCTTCTTTGTTTTCAGTGACATCTACCACGGCCTTGGTTTTGTAATTGATGATATATGATTTGCGGAAGGGGTGGGAGTCGAACCCACATATCCTTGCGGATGCCAGTTTTTCCGCCGCAGCGCGGTATTCATTGTACAAAGTTCGAATGTATTTTGA
>MHSB01000054.1 GCA_001821155.1 Candidatus Taylorbacteria bacterium RIFCSPLOWO2_01_FULL_50_130
GAAGTCTCGCGCGGGACGCTCGATTTTCCCGCGATCCCGGCGGCAACTGGAAGAGGTGAGAATCCTCCGTTATATGTTTACCAGAAAATCAGAAATCAGAGGAATCGCCGCCGCGAAGCGGAGACAAAAAGAGATGATGGAGTACGGCGCGTTGTTTGTTTGTACACTTCCGATTTTAGTGTTAAGTTTTTGTCATGCCGATTCGTCTTACTGCCGCCGAAAAAAGACTCGCTAAAAGACTCGCAGAAATCAAAAAGAAATCCGGTTCTCATTCACCGAGTCCGGCAATGCTCCGCGATATTGCCGGCGCAACGGTAAAGCATGATTTTTGCTTTCTTTCCAACTCTCATGCCACCGATTTGTTTTTGAAATACTGGAAGCGGAATCTTGGAAATATAAAAAGACTCCGAAAATTGATAGAACTTTATCCCTCTCAAAATCGCACGCTCGCCGAAAAGCTGGCCCATTCTCTCTTACTAAAGGGAGCCCTGCCGTCTTCGGCAGGAGGGATGTCAACAACTCCCGACCTCGCAGACTCGGCCACCCCCTTTCTTAAGGGGGATAACATCTTTGTTGGCAATGGAGCGACCGAAGTAATACAGGCAGTGCTCCACAATTTTTCCGGAAGAAAAATACTCGTGCCGGTTCCCACATTTTCACCGTACCTTGAATTTGTTCCAAAAGGAGTAAAAATAATTTTGCACCGGCTGGAAAAAAGAAAAGACTTTCGACTGGATATACATACCCTGCTCGCGCAAGTGAAAAAAGAAAAGCCGGATACTGTGGTCATCATTAATCCCAATAATCCCGATGGGGGTTTCGTAAGCGCGCGTAATGTGCGTCTATTCTTAACGCAATTAAAGCGTATACAAACGGTCATTTTAGACGAAAGCTTTATTCACTTTGCGAATACCAGTACGCGCGTACTGCAGGGCTCCGCGCGGCTCGTTAGGGAGTTTCCTAATCTCGCGGTCATAAAAAGTCTTTCCAAAGATTTTGGCATCGCCGGGCTTCGCTTGAGCTACGGTGTGATGAGCGAAAAACGAGTATCTTCTCTTCTTGAAAATGGTTACCTTTGGAACGTTTCCGGTTTTGGCGAGTATTTTCTCAATCTTCTGAATAATCGCGGATTTATGGAGGAGTACGAAAAGGCCAGACTTTTGGCGATACGCGAGCGCGATGTCTTTTTTATGCAACTTTCAACTCTCAAAGATATTAAGGTGTATCCGAGCAGCGCCAATCTTTTCCTCGTTGAACTTTTGGACGGTTCAACCGCGAATAATCTTACCGTTCGCCTGCTTGCGAGGTACGGCATCTATATTCGTTCATGCGGCGATAAGGTCGGCCTGCGCGGAGAATTTTTCCGCATCGCGTCACGTAAACGGGCGGAAAACAATGCCCTTATCGCCGCTCTTACCGATATTTTCTCGCAATAATAAGATTAGGACTTACGCATTTCTTCCTTTTCTGTCATTCCCGCGTAGGCGGGAATCCAGTATTTGGCCGTTTTTTAACGCCCTGGATTCCCATTCCTCGCCTTCGCGAGGACAAGCTTCATGGGAATGACACCGATTGCGTAAGTCCTAAAGATGTAGCTTTTATCCGCGGCCGTGGTGTTACGACAGTAATTTGGTTGATGAGCATGCAAAATACCGTATACCAGCGCCACTTGATGCGCTTGGGCGCGGCATCTGTAAGGAGAATGAGCGGACCCGGCGCCCGGAAGCATCGGCCGCGAAGCGGTGCGACAAAAAAGGTCCCGCGCACGGGCCATTTCCCGTTGAAACGTATGGACTCTTTTCTGTGTTTTCGGCTCGAGCTTTCGATGACCCAATGACATGATTGGGAAAGCGCAGGAGGAGTGGCGAATTTCCCCGGAGACGACTCCGACCTCGTTTTTTCTTACGGAGCCGCCACGTCTTTTTGCAGAATGCGCATTGCCTTCGACGCGCTCCAAACTTCACCACACGCGCCCGACAGCACGGAGATTTCGCATGTAGTTTTTTCATACATGGGAAGTGCGCACCCAAACAGCAGAAAGAGCTCTTAAGAAAGAGCTCTTTCTGAATCCGCACCAACCAAATTTATGTCGCTAACCGGCGGACGTGGATAAAAGCTACAGCCTATTTCCCGAGTATTTTTAAGGCGTGCTTGACTTTGCCGCTGGTGCCGAAAATCTCTTTAGGTACAGCGTGAAGCGCCTCACGCGCTTCGACATGCGAATAGCCGAGAGATTTCAGCGCTTCCAGCACGTCCACCTCTTCTTGGAGCGTCTCGCCTTCCTCGCCGCGCCCCAGCTTGTCCTTGAGTTCCACCATGATCTTCTCCGCGGTTTTTCTGCCGATGCCGGAGATTTTGGTGAGATACGCGGTCTCGCCTGACATTATAGAACGTCGAAGCGTTTCAGGAGTCGCAACGTTTAAGATATTAAGCGCGGTTTTTGGTCCGATGCCAGGAACGCCCAAAAGAAGTTCAAAAAGCTTCAAATCCTCTTCTTCGAGGAAACCAAACAACTCCTCCGCATCTTCGCGCACGACATGGTGTGTCTTCAGTGTAACCGTAGTACCCGCTTTTAAGAGTTGAAGTGTATCGTCGGTAACGAACACCCGATATCCGATGCCGCCCGCGTCCACGACGACAAACCGCGCGCTTTTTTCTATGACCGCACCTGAAATGTATGAAATCATAAAAATAGTATATCAGCTTTTTGGCTGGTTAGCTTTTTACTGAAAATCATTGCTTTTTTGAGAATTCTTTGCTAATCTCGTGACATTCCTAAGAAGCTAAAAAGTTAGTTAGCTAGAAATCTAATTCATGGCTATCACCACTTCAGCTAAAAAAGCAAACCGAAGCTCCGAGAGGAAGCGGGTGTTTAACCTACGCCGCAAACAAGCGATAGAGAGCGCGGTGAAAGGAATAAAAAAGCTCTTGAAGGAGAAAAAAGTCGAAGAAGCGCAAAAACTTATTGGAGCGGCCTATAGCGCTTTCGATAAGGCGGCCAAGGGGCACACGGTAAAAAAAGGAGCCGCCAACCGAAAAAAATCTCGACTCGCCAAGCTCATCGCGCGAACCAAGCAATCAATTTAAATGCTAAACAAAGACCGCATATTTACAGCGTTAAAATAAGACGTTCAAGCGCGATACTGAAATCGTGGATGCCGCGGTGAGCATCGTGATAGAGCGAAACGAATTTTGAGGAAAGATTCTGCAGTTCCTCCGCGGAATAATTTTTGAGAAAACCTTTTGACTTGCGGAAAACAAACGGCGATATACCCGCCTCGCCGGCCGATGCGCAAGAAGATGCGAGCAGCATTGATTTGAGTTGCCAGAAGAGGATGCCGTGTATTTCTTCCGGGGAGGCTTCGCGTCCGATCGCTTTTTGAAACAATACCCACAGGTTCCTCTTGTCCCTCTTCCCAAACGCATCCGTAAGGGAGAAAATGTTAAACTCCGCCTTCCCGACTGTTTTTTTCTTTTCGAAGGATTGAACCTTTTCGGCAACTTCGGCCACCATAAGTAAGGTTTTTTTGTCCACGTCCCCCTCAAGGGAAATGAAGATATTGGGGGACTGCGCGATTTCTTCCAACCGATTCAAAAAGACTTCCTTCATTTCCGGTTTCTCAAACAAAAAGGAAAGTTGGATGATGTACGCGCTGCTGAAGAGGCCTTGGCCGGCGGCGAGTTCTTGAAGCAGCGCATCGCTGCAATACTCGGAATTAACGCGAAACAGTTCGGCTTCCGGCTCTTTCTTACGCAACGTTGCGACAAGAGCCCTCGCTTTCTCGCGCGTCTTGTCGGTATCGGTGCCGTAGAGAAGGTACAGCATGGGAATAGTATAAGATATTACGTATCAAGTAGTAAGCCGGCAAAAAAGTAAGACGACCTCTTATCGAATCGCCCCTATCGCCCCGCAGGCAAACCCTTGCATATCGGGCAGGAACTTTGTATAGCGCCTTTCCTTATATAGGACTTACGCGTTTGGTGTCATTCCCCTGAAAAGGGAAATTCAGATGACACCGTATAGCCCTGGATTCCCGCCTACGCGGGAATGACAGAACGGAGATGTAGTCATAATTCGTCAAGCGCGTAAGTCCTATTATAGAAAGATTGAGTCAAGATACCAAATCTTCGTGAGAACGCCTTCAATCTTGTTAGTTCTATGTTCGTTTCATCTCTCCCCAACTTTTCCCCACCGCAATGTCGGCGACGAGAAGAACGCCTTTGGTCTCCTTTGGAGAAAGAACGGTCTCCATGATTTGTTTTATTTTTGGCGCGAGTGTTTGGACGAGTTCCTCTTTCATTTCATAGAGAAGTTCGTCGTGGACTTGGAGAAGGAGATGCGCTTTGCCGACTAATTTTTCCTTTTTTATAAATTCGTCCGCCCGGACCATCGCGATTTTTATGATGTCCGACTGCGTTCCCTGAATCGGCGCGTTAATTGCCATCCGTTCGGCGGCGGCGCGGATGTAAGGGAGAGGCGAGTGGAAGCCGTCAAAGTAGCGGCGTCTGCCGAAAAAAGTTTCAGTATACCCGAGCCTGGCCGCCGCCTCTTTCGTTTCGTGAAGATACGCGGCAAGATTGGAAAATTTCATGAAGTAATCACTCAAAAATTTTTGCGCTTCTTCGCGCGAACCGCCAAGATTCTGCCGTAAAGCATTGGCGCCCATCCCATACATTACCCCGAAGTTTATAACCTTCGCCTTCCGGCGCATATTAGGATGCACTTTGTTTCCAGCGACACCGAACACCTCGGCCGCAACAGAGGTGTGCACGTCCTCGCCCCGTTTGAAAATCTCAATGAGTTTCTTATCGTCCGAAAGAAAGGCCGCCACCCGAAGCTCAATCTGGGAGTAGTCCAGGGAAACCAGTCTCATCCCCTTCTCTGTAATAAAGGCCTTACGAATTTCCCGCCCCAGTTCCGTTTTGTTGGGAATGTTTTGAAGGTTGGGGTCGCGCGAGGACATCCGGCCGGTGGCGGCGCCGATTTGTAAAAATGTGGTGTGAAGCCGACCGGTGCCATCGGCAAGAGCGGGCAGTGCGTCGATGTAGGTACCAAGGAGTTTTGAAAGCTCGCGGTGCTCCAGAACAAGCGGGATGATGGGGTGCGCATCGCGCAGTTTTTCAAGTTCCGACTCGCGGGTTGAGAGTGCGCCGGTTTTTTCGGTTTTCTTCTGGTTTTTTGCCTTTAGGCCGAGTTTATTAAAAAGTATGTCGCCAAGCTGCTTCGGCGAAGCGACATTAAACTCGGTGCCGGAGAACTTCCAAATTTTCTTTTCCAGCTCATTAAGGGTTCTGTGATGCTTTTTGGAAAGTTCGCGGAGATATGGAGTGTCAATAAGCACCCCGCGTCGCATCATTTTTTCCGTTACTGGAATAAGCGGCTTTTCAATGCCGCTCCAAACTTTTTCAAGATTTCTTCTTTTGAGTTCAGGCAGAAGTTTCGCGCGCGCGTCGGTTAAAGTCTTGGCTTCGGTAAAACGCAAAATCTCCTCGACGGTCGGATTCGCGATGTTGGAATCAACGAGCGAAAGCATGACGCCAAGTTCTTTGACCCCGCGCGGGTTGTGAGGGACAAAGAGGGTGCCGTCTACTTCTCCTGCTCCGCCATCCAATTCTCCTTCCTCTTCAACCCGTACCGCTTTTTTCTCCAGAAGCTCCCGAGCTCTCGCTCCCAAAGTCTTAAACTCAAGCTCACGAAACAACTTCAAAATCTCCCCCAAATCCACCGCTTCACGCCACTCCTCTTCCGGTAATTGAAAATTAATTGGCACGTCTCGGTGAATGGTCGCGAGCATTTTGCTAAACCTTGCCTCCTCCTCGCCTTTTTTCAAAAGCTCCACCACTCGTTCCTTGATTCCCGCCCTCTTGAAAACTACAGGGTCTTCTTTTAGCTTCTTATAAATCTCCTCAATGGAACCAAAGGCCGTAATAAGCGCCGTCGCTGTCTTCTCGCCGATACCGTCAACTCCGCTGATGTTGTCCGACGGGTCGCCGGAGAGCCCTTTGAAATCCGGAATATGCTCCGGCCCGAAACCAAAACGATTCTTAACTCCCTCCTCGTCGTAAATCACCGTGTCCGAAAGTCCGCGCTTAAGGGTATATACTCGCACTTGCCTCCCCGACACGAGCTGCATCGTGTCCATGTCACCCGAGCCAATCACAATCTCCAGTTGTCGGTTATAGGTTGTCGGTTGTAAGTTTTTTACAATTGTCCCGATGATATCGTCCGCCTCAAATCCGGGCTTATCGTAAATCGGAATTCCAAAGGCCTGAAAAATATCCCTTGAGCGCTTCATCTGTATTTTAAGCTCCGGCTCGGCCTCTTTCCTGTGCGCCTTGTACCCTTCATAGGCCTCGTGGCGATATGTTGGTCCCGGCAAATCATACGCCGCGACAATATAGTCCGGCTTCAAATCCCCGATAATCCGAATGAGCATACTTGCGAGCCCATACACTGCCCCCGTCGGTTCTCCCTTGGACGACGAAAAATCCGGCAGGGCGTGGTAGGCGCGGTGGAGAATCGCATGAGCATCAAGAATTACCAGGCGTTTCTTTGCTCCACCTACTGTTTTCTGCCCTTTGTTTTCTTCTGTGGACAACATATGCTTGACTTTTTTTGCCGTGGCATAGACTACCAACACTAGACTTGAACGGCATCCTATATGGGCGCCGTTCAATTTTTCTCAGACATTTTCAGTAGCTCGCGCAAATACTCAAAGTCACGAAAATTGCTTCCGGCAAATTTGCGGATTTCTTTTGCCGTCCTTGGGCCACGAGCAAGAATGACCACCTCTTTTTCTCTTTTTCGATTTCCCTTATATACCGCAGTACGGGCAGAAAATCACCATCGCCCGATAGAATGATCGCTCTATCAAAACTCTTAATCTCTTTCATAGGTCGAAAGGTCATTTCCACATCACCGTTGGCTTTCCGACGAAGTGTACCATCTTCCTGTTCGTAACGCTTTACCGGTTTGAGATAAAGCAAATAACAAAATTCCTGAAGTTTGCAGTAAAACCGCGCCCATTGCAGGTGGCGTGCGAAAAGAATCAGTTTAGCTTCTGATAAACTATCCTTTTCCTTCGCGATAATTCTAGCGAGATATTTTCCCAGCGTCACCACCGGAACAGTCTCCTCTTTCAGATAGTTAAATGGAAAATTATGCGATTTAACACCTCCAAAGTAGAAAACCTTGCTTGCAAGATACTTCTTTTTTAGGTACGCCAAAAGTTTTTTATAGTCAATCTTCCAGCCCAAACTCTTTTCACCGCCGTAAAACAAATTGGAGGCGTCAATGAACGCGCAGGTGCGCATAAGATAATTGTAGCACTTCCGCCCAACAAAAAAGCCGATTCCGCCATGGAATCGGCCACTCGATGCCTGCACTAACTATCAAACGGACTTTGACATTACTGCGGCAGGACCTGCTGCGGAGCTATCGGGCTGATTGTCCTGCTTCCGTTCACGCAGGTTGTCAACCAAAAAGACAAGGACGCCTGCCTTCCAATCTCTGTGAAAAAGCTCATCCAAGGAAACCAGAATCATGACCTCCGCCATAGCAACCACTGTTTCAGGGAGAGAACTTCAAATTGCACGAAGACCAGCGTGTCTCTGTCCACAAACAGAGCAAGGACGGTTCGTCCGGCGAGATCCAGAACGATTCTCAAGGTTCAATTTTCATTCCCCTTTCAGGAAATCTGGCCCTTTCAGACGCTCCTTTGCCGACGGCGAAAGGAGACTGTCGTGAACCGTTTCAGTAATCTGTTCCAGTACTATTTCTAAGAAGGATGTGTAAAGCCAATTACATTTATCTAAGTCGCCCCTCTTTACTTGGGTAAAGAGGAGCAAATTGGTTCGGAAAAAAATCCCTCCTGCTTAAGAAAGCAGCGCTCCCTTTAATAAGGAAGAATTAAGAGAAAGAAATTTCTCGGGTTTTTTCATCTATAAATCTGAAGTTTAGCTTGCGGTGGTTTTCTGGCAGTATATCGACTACTCTGTCGGCCCACTCAACGAAGATGAGATTGCGGGGGTCAGCGAGCAGCTCGCCAAAGCAAAGATTACGGAGTTCGTCGCTGTTCTTCAACCGATACGCGTCTACGTGAATAAGATAGCGTATAGCGTTTAGCGTATAGCGTTTAGAAACAGGCAACGGGTATTGTTTGATAAGAACAAATGTCGGGCTTTGCATCGGATCAGTAATGCCAAGCGCGCGGCCAATTGCTTGCGTGAAAGTCGTCTTACCCGAGCCAAGGTCGCCATAAAGTCCTACGACGGTAGCTTGATTGGATAATGGGGTTAGCGCGCGAATGAAATCCCGCGCGGCCGTTTGTAACTGTTCCAGAGTGTATACACTGGTCTTCACGGGCATAGAATATCACAGGTATCTGCTATGTCTCTTGAATAATGAATTAAGAATTCTGAATTAAGGGGGCTTGTTTTTATGCATAATTCATCAGGAAAGGTGTTACAATGGAGGTCTATGGTGATATTTTACGACGAAAAAAAACAGAGAGAATTTGACGAGTTAAAACAGCAGGAAGAAGAAGAGCTTATCAAATTCCTCGCACAAAAACACGGACTGCCATATGTAAGTCTCGCGACCATCTCCATAGAGAACGATGCGCTTCGACTTATCCCTGAAGAGAAAGCCCGTGCTTCCAAAATTGCCCCGTTTGCGATTAATGGCAAAAAAGTCAGCACCGCTATTTTCACGCCCAATACCGCAGAAGTGCAAAAGGCGCTCAAAGAACTAAGAGAGGCGGGATATCAAGTGGAGTTGTACATGGCTTCCACGAAAAGTCTGCAAAAGGCGTGGGGACACTACCCCGAAATCACGCGCGAGGAGGAAATCTACGCCGGTACGGTGGATGTGAGCGTGAACGCGGTGAGGGAAGCGGCAGAGAACACCAAACATCTGCGAGCGGTTGTTCCTGAAATAAACGCGGTTATCGCTTCCAAAACGCAAAACCGCATTTCGCGCATCGTTGAAGTTGTTCTTGGGGCGGCGATCGCGCTTGATGCCTCCGACGTCCACATTGAACCGGAAGAGAAACACGCGCGCCTTCGTTTCCGTCTGGATGGCATTCTACAGGATGTTACGTTTTTTGATATGGCCACCTACGGCATGACGAACTCCCGCATCAAGATTCTCTCCAGACTGAAACTCAATCTCAAAAATCAGGCGCAAGATGGGCGCTTCAGCGTTGACTTGGGGTACACAAAGTTTGAAGTGCGCGTTTCGGTTATCCCCGGCTCCTACGGAGAATCAGTTGTGCTTCGTCTGCTTGACCCAAAATCAATCTCGGCGTCGCTTGAAGATCTTGGCATGCATACAATACTCCTCGCGGCGGTAAAAAAAGAAATCGCCAAACCGAACGGCATGATTCTGACGACCGGTCCCACTGGAAGCGGCAAGACAACGACGCTCTATGCCTTCCTGCGCAAAGTGCATGTGCCCGGCGTAAAAATCATTACCATAGAGGACCCGGTGGAATATCACTTGGAAGGCATCACGCAAACCCAAGTGGACACGGAAAAACAGTATACCTTCGCAAACGGCCTCCGGTCCGCCATGCGACAAGACCCTGATGTCATCATGATAGGCGAAATCAGGGATGAAGAAACCGCTGGAATCGCCATCAACGCGTCTCTTACAGGGCATTTGGTCTTCTCCACACTTCACACCAACAATGCCGCCGGTTCCTTTCCGCGCCTCATTGATCTTGGCGTAGACCCAAAAACAATCGCATCGGCGATTACCATCGCGATGGCGCAACGACTTGTCCGAAAATTGTGCCAAGTCTGCAAGGAAGAAAGGCCAATTCCAGAAGCAGACCAAAAACGCATTGGATCAGTTCTTAAAACGATGCCAAAGGCCGTTTCTATTCCTCAAGAAAAGAAATATTGGATCGCGAAAGGGTGCGATAAGTGCAATAATATCGGTTACACGGGCCGCACCGGCGTGTTTGAGGGAATTCTTGTTGACCGCGAAATAGAAAAAATCGCCCGAGAGAATCCAAGCGAGCGCGAAATCGCGGCGACCGCGGCTTCGCAAGGCATTCCCACCATGCAACAGGACGGGGTCCTGAAAGTTCTTATGGGAATCACGTCTCTGCAGGAACTTGAGCGCGTTGTGAATCTTGAATAATCACTGTAACGGTAACTGGTAACTGAATAACTGGTACGGAAAATCTCTTGTCTGAAGTTCCAGTCACTTGTTATAAGTTTCAGTACCAGTCCTGCTGGATTGACTCTTTCTTTTTTGAATGCCGCGGTGCGTTGTTAACATTGCGTGCACTGGTGCGGCGCGTAGTATGGAAGCAAAAGAGCGTTTGCGCTTCTGCCGCCGCTGGTCAGAAAAGTTCCGAATGGAAATCTCTAAGCGATCAAACTTTTAATACGTGTACCAAAAGTTAACATGAGGCCTGAGGGGTGCTCCAGAGCGACTCGCGAAGCGAATGTCCAAAACATCCTCGGTCACCTGTTTGAAATCCGCTCGAAGCGGACCGGTCGCCTAGAGATTTCTATTCAGAACAGTGTATGTTTCCTATTTCCTCCGCAAACATGGCACAACCGCCGATCTCCGAAAGGAGTGCCTCTGTCAAACAAAAAGGAAGTGCACACTCCCCTATCGCCGATAGTGTAGCATACAAGGAGTAGACTGTCAATTTGACCTCGCGCTCTCGGACGATTTCTTTCGGTCTTGAAACGGCTACACCGCTTCGTCTTTTGGCGTGTCGCGCGTTGTGTATTCGCCCATAAAGTCGTACAATTAGACGATATGCGGAAGAAAATGCCGAAGCAAAAGGAAAAACCGCCCGACCTCTCTCTCCGAAATGACTTGTTTTTGGACCAAGCTCTCCGCCCGTCTGAGTGGGATGATTATATTGGACAAGAAAACACAAAGGAGAACCTCAAAATTCTCCTTCTCGCGGCCAAGGAGCGCAAACACTCGCCGGAACATCTTCTCTTTTACGGACCGCCGGGACTTGGAAAAACGACGCTCGCGCATCTTATCGCCAAAGAAATAAACGCGCAGATTAAAATTACCTCCGGCCCCGCTATCGAGCGTATCGGCGATCTTGCCTCAATTCTCACCAACCTTTCATCCGGCGACATACTTTTTATAGACGAGGCGCACCGGCTGTCAAAGCAAGTTGAGGAAATTCTCTACCCCGCCATGGAATCAGGCCGGCTCGACATCATCATCGGCAAGGGCCCCTCTGCTCGGACGGTACAGTTGGACTTGCCTCCGTTCACACTCATTGCGGCCACGACGCGCATTTCACTGCTTTCTTCCCCGCTCCGTTCCCGATTCAGTGGCGGTATGTTCCGTTTGGAGTACTATACGAAAGAAGAAATTGAAAGAATTCTCCGCCGTTCGGCGAATATCCTCGGCATTAAACCGGAAGAGGGAGCGCTGCGCGAAGTCGCGACGCGCAGTCGTTTTACGCCCCGCACCGCCAATTATCTCCTCAAGCGAGCGCGTGATTTCGCGCAGGTTCACCCGAACAAAAATTTCAACGCGGATAATACCTCTGCTTCAGAAAGGATTGCCAAAACAGTTCGCGGAGTTCGCGGAGAAGGCAGTGATTCCGAAACTTTTACGCGGGTAAAGCAATCGCTCATACTAACCAAGGATTCCGTGCTGGGCGCCCTGAAGCTCTTGGGGGTGGATGAACTGGGGCTTCATCCATCTGACCGCGCGCTCCTTACCGTGCTTATAGAAAAATTCGGCGGCGGCCCGGTAGGGCTCAACACGCTTGGCGCGGCTCTTTCTGAAGAAGAGTCAACGATTGAGGAGGTGCACGAGCCTTATCTTATCCGGCTAGGCCTTCTCGAGCGTACGCCCCGCGGCCGGCGCGTGACGCCGGAGGCTTTCTCGCATGTGCAGGGATTTAAGCAGACGCTGCTATAACGAACGTTTCTACTAATAGAAAAATTGGAAAATATATGTCAGGCCATAATAAGTGGAGCCAGATAAAATTGAAAAAAGGTAAGACTGACGCGAAAAGAAGTCAGATTTTTTCAAAGTACGCAAAACTCATCGCCAATGAAGCGAGAGCCGCCAAGGGAAATCGGGACGCGCCGGCGCTTCGCGCGGCAATAGAGCGCGCGAGGAAGGAAAATATGCCGAGCGACAACATTGAACGCGCGATAAAAAAGGCGGGGGAAGGCAGTGGCTCCCTTGAGGCTGTCATGTACGAAGGATACGGACCGGGCGGTGTTGCCTTGCTTATCGAGGCGCTTACCGACAGCAGGAATCGGGCGGCGGGAGGGATAAAGCACTTGCTTGCAGAATATGGCGGAAATCTTGCCTCCCCCGGCGCCGCTCTATGGGCGTTCCGGAAAGAACCAACGACTAACCGCTATCAACCGACAACAACAACCCCGCTTTCGGGCGAAGATTTGGAAAAGCTGGACAAGCTTGTTGAAACGCTCGAGGCGAATGAGGACGTGCAGGAAGTTATAACCAACGCCGAATAAATAATTGGAACCGTAACAAGTAACTGGAACTGGCACAGTGGGCATATTTTTGTATATTCTTTCTGTGGTTACATGTCCCGGTTACTCGTTACCGTGATAAGTTAATTACCTATGCGCGTACTTGCGATAGACCCCGGTTACAACCGTCTTGGTGTCGCCGTACTTGAGAAGCTCCCTGGACAGAAAGAGATGCTTCTGTACTCCGCTTGCGTTCAAACAGCGAAAGAGCTCTCGCACGCGAATCGGCTGCTTAACATCGCTACTGCAATAAGAAAAGTGGCGGATGAATTCAAGCCCGAGGCGGTCGCTCTTGAGACGTTGTTTTTCACAACAAATCGAAAAACGGCCATATCTGTCGCCGAAGCGCGCGGAGCCATTCTGGTCGAAGCGGCAAGAGCGCAACTTCCGATACATGAATACACGCCGCTTCAGATAAAGGTTGCGGTCACTGGCTACGGGAAAAGCGACAAGAGGCAGGTAACGCAGATGATAAAGAAATTAATTGCCCTTCCCGAGAAAAAGCGGTTTGACGATGAATACGACGCGATTGCGGTGGGACTTACGTGCCTTGCGTCAGAACGTGCCGGCACAAATAACTGGAACAAGTAATTGGAACCATGGAGATTCGCCTTCTTCCATGTTCCCATTCCAGTAACAAGTTCCAGTTACCTGTTCCAGTTGGCTATCCACAGCTTCGGTTGCTTGCAAAATTTTACGGTATTGATACAAATGACCCCAGCGATAAGAAGTGCCTAATGAAGTTTACCAATCACAAAGTTCACCGAAATGGCGGTGGTCCTATAAGGTGAACTTCCGGAGAAATGGATGAAGACACCGTTACCCCGGGAGCGGAAGAAGGAACGGCAGGAGAAGAGGAAAAGGAACTTGACCCGGATATGCTTGAGGATACCTTCGACGACGTAGACCCGCTCTAGAAAAATCACCGGCCGATGCCGGCGATTTTTCTTATTGTATTCTGACAAACCGGCGTTTCCCTATGCGATATCTCCCCGCAACCGCAACGTTGAGGAAATCTTCTCCCATTTTAGCGCCTCCATCCAGATTGATGACTGCTCCTTCGCCAAGCAGGCGGCGAAGCTCGCTTTTGGAAGCAATGACGTCTTTCTCTATAAGCGCATCCGAGACACTCTGCCCCGACAGACGCACCTCTATGAATTCCTGCGGTTTTCCTTCCTGAAAGGTTTTCACGAAACTCTCTTCCGCCTTTCGAACTTTTTCTTCACTATGACAAAGCGCGACAATTTCGCGGGCTAGGCGCATTTTAGATTCCTTTGGATTCGCTCCCGCTTCAAGTTTCTGCCGTACCGAAACAATCTCCGCGACCGGAACAAGAGTGCATAGTTCAAAACCCGGGAGTATCATGGCGTCTGACCAGCTCATGACTTTGCCGTAGATATCAGTCGGAGCGTCTTCGAGCGTTACCATGTTGCCTTCTGTCTTTCCCATTTTCTTCCCCGAGGAAGGGTCCACAAGCAATTTCATTGCCATGACAAATTTTTCCTTGTTTTTCATCTTTCGCATCAGTGTCCGGCCGGCAAGCATGTTGAATGTTTGGTCATTCCCTCCGATTTGGATGTCTACGTCCATAATAACGGCGTCATAGGCTTGAAACACGGGATAGAGAAGTTCGTTCGCGCGCACTTCCTTGCCGTGCTTAAGCCGTTCTTGGAACATGTCGCGCTCTAAGAGTTGCGACACGGTGAAATGCGCCGCAAGATTCAGTACGTCCTTCGGTTTCAGTTTATTGCTCCACTGCTCGTTGTTCAAAAACCTGACGTTGGTTTTCTTCAAATCAAGAATCTTTCCGATGAGTTTTTTGTAATTGGCGGCATTTTTTTTAATTTGCTCGGAAGCGAGCGGCTGCCGCGCGGCCAGTTTATCCGTCGGGTCGCCGATCTGCGCGGTGAAGCCGCCGTACAAGATGATGATTTCGTGTCCGAGGTTCTGAAACATTCGCAGCTTCAGGAGATTGAGTGCGTGTCCGAGGTGGAGAGTGTTCCCTGTCGGGTCAATGCCGTAATAAATGGAAAGCATATCGCCGCTTTTGAGCCGCGCCTCAAGCGCCTCTTGAGACGGATATATCCTCTCCACGCCCCGTGTGAGGAGCTCCTGTATGTCGGTGTCATCGACAATCATCTTTTGTGTTTTAGCGAAAATGACATGACCATACGATAACACAACCCCTCCAAACTTTCCAAAACGCAGACCGCATAAAAAACCAAACAAAGCACAAACTCTTCCCTTTTTGGATTTTTGTGAACTGTGTTTTGTTTGGTTTTTTGAACACTGTGCTTTGTGTTTTAGTTCTGCTACCATTCTCGCTATGCCGCATCACAGGAAGCGTCGCCGCGTTATCCGTAGCATCATATTACTAACGCTGTCGGGAGCTCTGCTCTCAACGGGATTTTTTGTACTTTGGGTATCATCGTGGAAACTTCCTAGTTTATCTGAATTTGAAACAAGAAAAGTGAGTGAGTCGACGAAGATATACGACCGTACGGGAAAATTGCTCCTCTACGATCTGCACAAAAACGCAAAGCGAACGGTGGTTCCGTACGGCGAAATTTCCAGGAACATCAAAAACGCGACCGTAGCGATTGAAGATAGCGAATTCTGGCAGCACCGCGGCGTTAGGATTAAAGCAATTCTTCGCGCCGTGTCCGCCAACCTATTCAGCGGAAATTTGCTCGGCGGTCAAGGCGGTTCCACTATCACCCAGCAAGTCGTTAAGAATTCACTGCTTACGAACGAGAAAAAAATCTCGAGAAAACTCAAGGAGTGGATGCTCGCGCTGCGTCTTGAAAAATCCTTCGACAAGGAAACCATTCTTTCGTTGTATCTCAACGAAATCCCCTACGGCGGGACGCTCTACGGCATAGAGGAAGCGTCGCAAGCATACCTTGGGAAAAGCTCGCGCGACCTTTCCGCCGCCGAGGCGGCGTATCTCGCCGCGCTTCCCAACGCTCCCACGTATTTCTCCCCATACGGAAACCACCGCGATGAGCTTGAGGAGCGAAAAAATCTGGTGCTGCGCCGCATGAAGGAAATTGGCTTTATTACGGAAACGGAGTACGAAAAAGCGAGAAAAGAAGTCATCTGCGCGCCCTCTACCGCGGATGAAAAAACGTCCGGCGCGCCTAAAACCAACACTGCGGCGAGCGGCAAAAAAAACGTCACGTGCGCGTCATTTTTCAAGCCAAACACCGAAGCGGGAATTCTTGCGCCCCACTTTATAATTTTTATCCGCCAATACCTTGAAGAGAAATACGGACGGGAGGCGCTTGAAGAGAACGGCTTTACGGTGATTACCACTCTTGATTACGAACTCCAGAAAATCGCGGAAGAAACGGTCAAAAAATACGCTTTGGAGAACAAGGAAAAATTTGACGCCGAGAACGCGGCACTGGTCGCCCTCGACCCCGCGACGGGACAAATTCTCGCGATGGTGGGCTCCCGCGATTACTTTGATATGGAAATTGACGGCAATTTCAACGTGTCCTTGGCCCACCGCCAGCCCGGCTCCGCGTTCAAGCCGTTCGTGTACGCCGCGGCGCTTGAGAAGGGATACACGCCGGAAACGATTGTATTCGACCTTCCGATAGAATTCTCAACCGAATGCAATCCGGACGGCACTCCCAAGCGCCCGGAAGACGCGGACAAGTGCTACAAGCCGGAAAACTACGACGGCACCTACCGCGGCCCTCTGACCTTCAGAAGCGCCCTGGCGCAATCGGTAAACGTGCCGGCAATAGAAGTACTCTATCTTGCGGGGCTCAAAAACTCGCTCCGACTCGCCAAAGACATGGGGCTCTCCACGCTGGGGAGCACCGACCGGTACGGACTCACTTTGGTCCTTGGCGGCGGGGAGGTCCGTCTGCTTGAACTAACCGGCGCATATGGAACATTCGCCGCGGGAGGCCTTCGTCGACAGATAAGCGGTATCCTTCGCCTTGAGGACAAAAACGGCGCGGTCATTGAAGAATGGGGTAATACCGATGAGCGCGTACTCAAAAAGGAAACCGCCCTCACCATCACCGATATGCTCTCGGATAACAAAGCCAGAGCGCCGGCGTTCGGAGAGCGCTCTCCATTGTACTTCCCCGGTCGGGACGTCGCGGTAAAAACCGGCACAACCAACGATTTTCGCGATGCGTGGATCATCGGCTACACTCCCAACCTTGTTGTGGGAGCCTGGGCGGGGAACAACGACAACCGCCCAATGCACAAAATAGCGGCGTACATTGTCGCGCCACTCTGGAATGCGTTTATGAGCAAGGCTTTGGAACGTCGAGAATCGGTGTCTTTCGAAAAACCGCTCGAGAAACAGGTTTCCTCGCTTCCACCCATTCTACGCGGCATTTGGCAGGGCGGAAAAACGTATTTCGTGGACAAACTCTCGGGAAAACTCGCGACGGAATATACGCCGGTCGAACTCCGCGAAGAACGCGCACTGCGAGAAGTGCATTCCACCTTGTATTGGATTGACAAGAACAACCCAGCAATCCAAAGAACCTCCGCTCCGCAGGAGGACCCCCAATTTGAACACTGGGAATATGCAGTTAGAAAATGGGCGGCCGAGCAGGGACTCTCGGACGAAACGAGCGCTTCTGTCCCGACCGAAGTTGACGACCTGCATCGGCCGGAATTCGCTCCCGTCGTTTCAATTACCGCCCCCCCTCTTGGCGCGGTTTTGAAGAGAAATGAGCGCGCGATGACGCAGATTTCCGCCTCATCCCGCTTCCCCATCTCGCGTGTCCATTACTTTATAAACGGCACATTCATTGGTTCAAGCGCAAAAGACCCCTGGCAGCTCTCGTTCCTGCCGGAAGACTTCGAGTCCGCCCTCTCGTTAAGCAACGAGCTTACCGCGGTTGTCTATGATATTTTCCAAAACAAAGGCCAAAACTCAATGAAGTTTACTGTTACCGACTAGAGCTCATTTCAGGGGACTGTTGCCGAATGGCAAAATCGTCGTTTTTGCCACGCAGAAATAAGGGTTATTTTGGACAAAAAGTGACAAAAACGCTATTCGGCAACAGTCCCATTTTGGACAAAAAGTGACAAAAACGCTATTCGGCAACAGTCCCTTCAAAATAAACCGCCGCGAATAAGAAGAATACAGGGCTTGGCTACTCCATTCATTTTGAGTTGAGTTCTAACCATCTTCACCGAAGATTAATTTCGAATTTCGAATACCCAATCTCGAAAAACAAGAAATATATATAGGACTTACGCATTTCTTCCTTTTCTGTCATCCCCGTCCCCGATCAGGTCGAGGGCAAGCTACGGCGGGAATCCAGTATTTGGCCGTTTTTTAACGCCCTGGATTCCCATTCCCCGCCTTCGCGAGGACAAGCTTCACGGGAATGACACCGATTGCGTAAGTCCTAATATAGTTAAAATGATTATTGGGGTTCCTGCTGCGTATCCAGTATTTTCGATATTCAAAATTCACCTTCAGCGGTTCATCGGCATCACGAGATATCTGAACGATTTGTCTCCGACGCCGCCTAAAAGAAGCGGCCGTCCTTCCCCGGTCCACCTGAAAACAACACTGTCCGACGAGATGGAGGGCAGACAGTCAGTTATGTACCGGTAGTTAAAATTGCTTTGCGCGGATTCGCCCGTGAGCGCGGCGTGAATTGACGATTTTCCTTCCCCGAATTCACCGCTCCGCGCCGAAATTTCAATCAACTTCTTTTTCTGGTCCATACGGACGGTCATTTGGTTAAAGCGGTCAGAAAAAAGCGAGATAAGCTTCAGCGCCGAAAGCACGTCTTCCCGCAATGCAATGGCTTCTGCCGCAAATTCCTTCGGAATAATCTGTTTATAATCCGGAAAAACGCCCTCGATGAGCCGCGAGGTAAAGAGCAGTCCGTTTCCCTCAATGGAGAACTGCCCATTACCCGCAAACGTCCGCACCTCGTTTTTCTCTTCCTCGAGCAAACGAATAATCTCTACGACGTTTTTAATCGGGAGAAGCATTGGCGGGAACGCCACGGAGGCCTTTTTAAACTGAATTCTCTTCTCCGCAAGCCGGAAAGAGTCGGTAGCCGCAAACACGAGTTCTTCCCCATCGGCGCACAAATAGACGCTTGATAACTCGGGTTTAAGATTTCCCAACGCGCCGGCATAATAGACGGATCTAAGCCCCTTAAGAAGCGACTGCGGGTCCAGCGCAAAAAATGAGCCTTCCGGCTTTGGAATTGTGGGAAAGTCGTCGCTTTTCGCCCCGTTAATAACCGCTCGCGCTCCTTCCCCTGAAACAATCAACTTATCAGTATCACCCTCTAAAATAACACTATGAGCTCCGCTAAGATTGGAAACGAATGCGGAAAAGACACCGGCAGGAACCGCTAAAGCCCCTTCCCTTTCCACTTTCGCCGGCAACAGATATTCACACCCCATATCAAGATTGGTCGCGCGGACAAGAAGGGAACCATGTTTCGCGACAAGAAGCACATTGGAAAGAATGGGTAAGGAAAGATGTTTTGAGGAAAGCCGTTGCGCTTTTTGAACGGCGGTCTGTAATTTCTCCCTAATAACTTCTATTTTCATGCCATTTTTATCATAACTAACAAAACTTTCTTCTGCCGATTATCATTCCTCCTGCCGTCTATCAATACGGCTTATGTTTTCTTTTTTTAATAATATTACAACACTGATGCTGATGAGCGGTGTGCATAGATGAATAGATTTGTTTTTGTCTGGCAGGGCATACTCCTTTGCTTCGGGCAGTGGGAACAATGGTGTGGAAAAAGTATGAGAGGATGGGGAAATTTTTTGTTTCGGTTCTCCTTGCGCGAGGTTTTCCCCAGCATATCCGTCGTTTCGCGCAGAGCGTGTCCACAAGACCCTTCGCCGCGCTACAAGAGCGCGCGGATTTGATTAATTTCTTGAAGCAAATTTGGGTCCTCAAGAACTTCTTTTCTTATCTTTTCGCATGAGTGAATCACTGTTGTGTGGTCTCTCCCGCCGAGTTTTTGTCCGATAAACGGGAAAGAGAACCGGCAGTCCTCTCGCAGGATATACATAACAAGCTGTCTTGGCTTCACCACCTCCTTTCTGCGGGTTTTGTCGTAGATGTGGTTTTCGTCAATGTTGTAGAAATCGGCGATTACTTTCGTAATCTCCTTTACGGAGAGGGCCTTTTGGGGTCTGCTGGTATTCTTGAGAATCGCTTTGATTTCAAGAAAAGCCAAGTCCCTTCCCTTCACTTGCGTCTTCATCATAATGGAGTTGAGCATTCCTTCAAGCTCGCGTATGTTTCCCTCAATGGTTGCCGATATATACTCGGCCGCGTCGTCGGCGAGGTTGAACTTCATAAGGCGCGCCTTCGCCTTCAAAATGGAAACTCGCGATTCCCGATCCGGAGGCGGAATATCCACGGTCATGCCTGCCGCGAAGCGGGATTTGAGCCGCTCTTCAAGACCCTGAATGTAATTCGGGTGCCGGTCGGAGGAGAAAATGATTTGTTTGTTGTGCGCGTATAACTCGTTAAAAAGATGGAAGAGTTCCTCTTGGCTTCGCTCTTTTTCCGAGAAAAATTGGATGTCGTCCATGATAAAGCAGTCATACTGGCGATATTTTTCTTTGAATTGGGGGATGCGGTTGTTCTGCATGGCGCTAAAAAACTCCTGGGAGAATTTTTCGGATGTCATGTAAAAAATGCGGTAATTCTGGAACAGAGAACGTATTTTGTTCCCTATTGCTTGAATAAGATGCGTTTTCCCGTGTCCAGTGGACCCATACACAAAAAGCGGATTATAGGTAATGCCGGGACTTTTAATAATCGCCAAAGCAGCCGCGTATGCAAGTTCGTTGAACGGGCCGACCACAAACGAATCAAACGTGTATCGGGGATTCAGGTTGGTCTCCCTATCCACATAGTAATCTTGTATCGGGAGTTCTGGCGTACGAAGGGCTGAATCAAACGGAACCACCACCGGTTCCCGCCTGCGCGTCTCTTCCCTCGCCACGGTATACTCAAGCGCCCTAATGTGGTCGGATGTATTACGGAGCGACCGGAGAATGAATTTATGATATTTATTGAGTAGCCAGTCCTTTACAAATGTATTGGGTACGGAAAGATACACCACCCCTTCTTCAATCCGGGAAATGGAAGTTTCTTTGAACCAGGTCGTGAAATTGGCTTTACTGACGGAGAGCTCAATTTCCGTGAGCGCGCCTTCCCACAGTTTTTTGACGTCGTTCATAGCAACAGAACTGTAACTGGAACACATAACACTGTAACTGAACAACCAGCCGTCGTTCGCCGTATTCTTTCAGCGCCAGCCACTGTTGTAGGTTCCAGTTCTTGATTGGTACTAGTATATACCGAGAACAAAAACGAAAAACTTGTGAAAAACGCAGTATTATGTTAATAATGTGGGGACAGAAAGTGAATAACTACAACTGGGACAAATAACAGGAACTAGTATAGGACTTACGCATTTCTTCCTTTTCTGTCATCCCCGTCCCCGATCAGGTCGAGGGCAAGCTACGGCGGGAATCCAGTATTTGGCCGTTTTTTAACGCCCTGGATTCCCGTTCCCCGCCTTCGCGAGGACAAGCTTCACGGGAATGACACCGATTGCGTAAGTCCTATAGTAGCAAAACCCCCTTGCTGGGAAATTCGTTTGTGTGGTTCCGGTTATGTGTTACTGTTACAAGTTCCAGTTTTTCATATGAGCTTCACCTATAAGCCAAAAAGAAAAAAACGCGCGAGAACCCACGGGTTTCTCTCGCGGATGAAAACATCCGGAGGGCGAAAGGCGCTCTCGCGACGCCGCGGCAAAGGAAGGAAAAAACTTACCGCTAGCTAGTCGAACTTCTTAGCTTTCTAGCTCTTGGATTGAAGCTAACTAGCTAAGAAGCTAGTAAGCTAACAAGCTAGTTTATGTTGCCCAAATCCAAACGACTGACCGCAGAAGGCTTCAAACAGTTTCGAAATGCGAGGGCGTCGCACACGGCGCATTTTCTGCTCCGGTTCCGGGGCGTTCCCGCCGGAGCGGAAAAGTTCGCGGTGGTCGTTCCTTCCTCTGCGTACAAGAAAGCCATTTTGCGCAATCTTCTCAGAAGGAGGATGTATCACCTTATGCGCGCACACCAAGAAGACCTGCGCGGCCTCTCCATTGCCGCGGTGGTTAAAAAGGGGACGCTCGCGCTTACGTTTAAGGAACTTGAGCGGGAATTTCTGGACGGCGCGGCGTTTATCCGGCGTGGACAAAGATAGCGTATGGGGCGGCGCGGGCGGACTTTGGCGGGTTCGTTCGTTTTGAACTTTGCCTGCTTTGGGCTAGAATGGTCGCATGCTTGCACTGCTTAAGGTGGTTTTTTATGTTCCGCTCTACAACGGACTTGTTTTTTTAATCGGCATACTTCCCGGGCACTCCGTCGGCGTCGCGGTGATTCTTTTCACATTTCTCGTCAAACTCTTTCTTTCCCCCCTCTCTCACAAGGCGGCAAAGTTTCAGCTTGAAATGAAGACGCATGAGGGGGAACTTGGGCGCATCAAAGAGCGGTATAAGAATGACAAGCAAGCGCAAGGCAAGGCGATGCTTGATTTCTATCGAGAGAAGAAGATTAATCCTTTTTCCGCAATTCTCCCCCTCTTCATCCAAATCCCAATCGTTATCGCGCTCTACTACGTTTTTTATAAAGGAGGACTGCCCGCCGTTGATCCATCTCTCCTCTACTCGTTTGTGCCAATCCCAACGCCAGACGTGAATTTCGGGGGCATCAACATTCTTGAAAAGAGTTTGCCGCTTGCAGTTCTTGCCGGCGCGGCCCAATTATTGCAAGGACACTTTGCCATGCCGCCCGCTCCGGCAAAGACCGACACCCCCTCGCTCGGGAATGATTTGGCGCGCGGCATGCACCTCCAAATGAAGTATGTGTTGCCGGTATTCATGGCGTTCGTCGCGTACGCGGTTTCCGGAGCAGTTGCGCTTTATTTTATAACCAGTAGTCTGTTCACCGTCGGACAGGAAATCATCGTCCGCCGGTCTTTGGCGAAAATCCACCAAGCAAACCCGCGGGAGTGATTAACAAAACATCGAATGCCAAATCTCGAATTTCGAAAATTGACGTTTCCTAATGTTATCCCCGCAAAAACGGGGAACCAGAATCAACTTTGGATTCTCGCCTTCGCGGGGACGACAGAAGACTGTCATTTTTAGGCATTTGGTATTCGAAATTCGATATTTTTATGAACACTGAAGACATCAAAAGGTTTATCGTCAATCTGCTCGGCAAAATGAACATCGGCGTTGACGACATTGAGGTGACAAATTCCGGCGGGCGGGAGTGCTTTTCAGTGCGGACCCCGGATTCGTACATGCTTATCGGAACGAGAGGCGCGCATCTCTTCGCGTTGAATCACATCGTGAAAAAAATCGTCTCTTCCAAAGCCGCGGCAAAAAAAGCGTCCGGGCAAGCGGTAAGCGAAACGGCTTCCCGCGGGGAAAACGGAAAAGAGCCGTCGTTTTTCATTGACGTGAACGGGTACCAGGAGGCCGCCGCCGAAAGCGTCAAAAACCTCGCCAAAATCATGGGAGAGAGAGCCCGCTCCTTTAAGACGGATGTTGAACTTGAACCGATGTCAAGCTATAACCGCATGATTATACATTCTTTCTTTCAGGAAGCGGCGGACCTCAAAACCGAGTCTGTCGGCGAGGGAGAGAGGCGGCGGGTAGTCATAAAATATGTCGAGGACAAAGCTTCTTAGCTATCAGCTTTTTAGCTACTTAGCTTTAATGACTCGCCAGAACTCCCTGCCTTCCTAGGCAGGGATGAATGGCGGGTCAGCGAAAGGGGTCGGGGAAACTGTAGTTTCCCCGTGGAGGAGAGCAGTGAGCGAGTCTGCGAGCGAGCGTTGAGAACCGAGGGTTCTTAAAGGAAACTCCGCTCGCCGAACGCCCTGTGCTCCTGCACAGGGATAGGACGAGCGGAGTTTACGAAAGAGATGTTTTGAGAATCACCTTATTCTTACATGTCGATGGGCAACCTCCCATTTCTACCCCCATTCTTTTCTAGTAAGCTAGCAAGCTAAAAAGCTAGCCAGCTAGAAAGCTATTCTTTCATTTGCAGACTCCACACCGTTCCGCTTTTCTTGTCCATGAAGACGAGAAATTTTTCATCGGCGCTGATTTCCGGATTGATAAGGTCAATCGGGAGGCCGCGTTTGTCGCTGATGTCTTGTATGCGCTCGTCGGCCCCAGTGTCCGGAGCGGAACTCCACACCTCATCTTCAAATGAGATGACCCCCTGGTACCAGACATCCGGGTACGTTCCTTGCGGAATCACCCTCGGCACACCGCAATAGAAGCGCTCCCCGTCCTTAGTCCAGACGCATTTTTCCGGAAGCGTGGTGAGGCGAATCGGACTTCTCCTGCCGCTCGTTTCGTCAAGAAGGGAAAACGTAATGCCTGTTTGGCCGCTTGCCGAATAGAGCACCAAGGGTTTCACCGGATTTATAAGCGCCGTAAGGCCGGGGATTGCCCGCAGGAGAAGCGTTTTGACTCCGTTTCTCGGGTCAACGGAGATGAGGAGTCCGGAAGCGAGGCCGGAGGATTTTGAGAGAAGGGCGATTCTCTGTGCCGCCGGCCACGAGACGAGCCACTCCTTGACGGGCGATTCCCAGATTTTTTCCCGCCTCTCCCCGTTTATATCGCTTGTTATGCTCGAGGAACCGCCGTTTTCCTCCTGCACGTACACAACTTTTTTGCCGTCGGGAGAGAGGGCCGCGGAGAGGATGCCGCGCGGCAAAAACGTGCCCTGAAGCTCTCCCTCCGTTCCGGAGGTGCTGGGGACGACGCGCGCGGAAAATGATTCAATAATTTCACTTCCCTCGCGGAGGTAACGGGAGATAAGCGAGGAACCGGTTTTGCTCCAGAGCGCTTCGTATACCTTCGGAATCGTGGTGTTCGTGAGGCGCTTCTCTCCTTCGCCGTCGGCCTCGATTTCATAGATGTTTCCGGCGGCGCGCTCCTGATAGCGCACGATTGGCTCGCCGCTTCGCGCGCCGAGCATAAAGCCCGCGACCGGCGCTTTGGAGAGCTGGCGCAGAATCGGCTCAAAAGGCCCGGGAATTTCTTCCGGAAGCGTGGTCGGCGGCCCTTCTTCCGCAGAAGGAATCTCATCTGTCGGCGGAGGGAAGGTGCCGCCGATGGGAGGCAAGGCCGATTCCTTTTTTAGAAAAAAATACAGGAAAACCCCCAGCGCTGTAAGCAGGAGAACAACAACGACGGCTATGATGATTTTAGTTCTGCGGGGCATGGAGGAGATGAGTTACGAAGTATGAATTATGGAGTATGGCCAAACCTAGAGCAAAAAAGAGAAGCTAACTCCTGTAGAACTTACGCGTTTGGTTCTTATTCCTCCTTTTCTAAAGGAGGTGTCCGAAGGGCGGAGGATTTCCGATTCAGAATAAAGCCATAAAATCCCTCCCCCGCCCAATTTTTTCTGAAAAGTTAGGCGGGTACTCTCTTTACAAAGGGAGAATTGGGAGGCAAATGCGTAAGTCCTAATCCGTTTATTTTCCACTGACTTTCTTTTTCCTATTGCCAGTATTGTATCACAAGCGCCTTCGGACTCGCCCCGCAAGGGGCAAACAGGGAAAGCCGTTAAAGCATTGCTTTGCGGCTTTTTGTATGCGCTCAAAAATCTCTTTTTGTTCGTTCCGGCGGGCGGATAAAAAGTGAGTCGCATGATCCCATGTGATTTATAGAGTCATCGCCTGTAATCCGGGAACTTTTTTGAAATCACGGACATTTCGAGTAACAAGAGGGGTGTTGGTAAAAAGCGCCGTTGCGGCTATCGCGGCGTCTGGAGATTTGAGGCGTGTCTGCCTCCGTATCTCTGCAGTCATGCGCGCAACGGCTCGGTCAAGCGGCACGAAAACAAAATTGTCCTCTAAGAATCGTTCAACGGCATTCCGTTGTTCCATACTCCAATGCAGATAGGCCAAAAGTTCTGCTTCAACTATAGCAGGAAGAATAAACGGGACACCCAACTCTTTGTAGCGCTTGCAGGAGGAGAAAGCAGGTTCCTCTTTGTCAAGATAGGCAATGAGAATGTTGGTATCAAATGTCATGGTATGCGTTACCGCCATTCAGACCGCATCTTTCTGGCATGCCGTTCCAAATCCAACCTCTGTTTTCGGTCGCGGATGATGCCGGCGGCTTTAAGGAAACTTTCAGGAAGTTTCGCGCGTCGGGGCATGAGAAGTTCCTGTGGGCGAGTTGCCAATTCTATCGTTTTTGTTCTCGTTGTCTGGTTCATATTATAATACAGTGTAGCAGAAAAATAGCGCAAAAACAATGTTAATGCGGGGTAATCCCGCGCTACCTTGAAGTTATGAGGGCAAGCAATCCTCCGCCGACGGCTATGATGATTTTAGTTCTGCGGGGCATGGATGGTTATGGTGGGCAAGTAATAATGGGACTGTTGCCGAATGGCAAAATCGTCGTTTTTGCCACGCAGAAATAAGGGTTATTTTGGACAAAAAGTGACAAAAACGCTATTCGGCAACAGTCCCATCTTGAAAACGCAAAAATCATGCACGAAAACAAACAAAAATTATTCGCCGCCATCAAGAAATGCTAAACTGATTACATGCTCATCTTAGATGGGAGAATACTCATTCAAGCTATCGCGATACTCTTTCATTTTGGTCTCCAAAGTCTTTAATGCAATATCACGTTCTGCTTCGATTTGCTTCGCTTTTTCATTAAGGCCAACCCGATTTAGGCTTTCAATATGAAACTGCGCTACATCCTTGATGCCCTGCAACTGTTCTTCAGCCTTTTTGTAACTAAGAGGAGCTTTCGTTAGGGCAGTTATTCCGACCCCTAGGCGATTATTTATATTTTCAGAAGCTGTGTTAGATTTCCCGATTTCTCTCGCGTTCGCTATGTAACGCATAGACTCTAGAATTTTTTTTCTTTCTTCCTCGGTGGTTTCCAGTTTTGCGGCTAAGTCTCTCAATCTTTGGATATCTCCATCAGGATCGGAACCTAATGATTCAGCGGTCCCATCTTGACCTGGCACATCTAGCTCGGCATCTTTTAATGTGCTCCTGGCTTTTTCCCGTAAACCCTCGGCCTGTTTGAGAGTTCCAGTGACCCTTTTAATAATCTCATTCGTGTTTGTCCGCGCCTCTATCTCGGCAGTCGTGTAAACGGCAAGTTCTCCGCAATCGGGCCTGTTTGCCTTCTCTGTGGACGTTAGCTCTCTGCACGGTTTGATGGTAACGCTCGGAAACTGCAACGCGAGGTCAAGGTCGCGGCCGAGACCAGGGTTAATCGCGTTCATAAAAATATAGGAAGAATACACGATGAGGAGTCCGCCGAGCGCGCGCAAAATGATGCCTTTGCCCTCCATGCGTCCGAGGATGGAGTCGGTAAACATAAGCTCAAAGCCGCCGCGGACGATGGAGACGACGGCAAAAAGACCCGCCAGAACAATCCCAACGTTATAAATCGTGCGAAGATACCGCGGAAGACAGCCCGGCGCTCGGCATTCGGCGGTTGGACCCGTTGAAGTAAACTCGGAGCCGGTCACGTCAATTGGCGCGAGCGGCACGTAGTTCTCGGTTTGCGCGGCGTATACAGCCGGAGCTTT
>MHSB01000055.1 GCA_001821155.1 Candidatus Taylorbacteria bacterium RIFCSPLOWO2_01_FULL_50_130
TGCATAAAATATGTTGGAGATTAGGGCTGTTATGGGGATATTGTATCACATTTTACTCCATTTCTTTTGTGGAAAAGTCGATCATTCGGCAACAGTCGCCATATTGTCTTCCACCCATCCGTAGAGTTCTGGACTGTCGGTCTTGAGTAGTCGGAGAAAGCGCACTTTCATATTCCCCCGATAGGCCCCTGGAGACTCTCCTCGTGATAACGTTAATAACCGCGTCATTCATAAGATTTCTGGTCTTGGGTTGTAGGTTGAACTTTTCGAACCTTTTGATATCATCTATTTCTCTCTATGTCAAACCCCACACCTAGAAGCTATAAGCTAAAAGCTAGAACCTATCTCGATTATGCCGCGACAACCCCGCTCGACCCGCGGGTAGAGAAGGCGATGCAACCGTTTTTGCGGGAGGAGTTCGGCAACCCCAGCTCCATTCACGCTGAAGGAGTCGCGGCCAAAAAAGCGCTGGACAACTCGCGCGCCTCTGTTGCGCGCGCATTGGAAGCGCACGCGGATGAAATCGTATTCACCAGCGGCGGAACCGAATCAAACAACCTCGCCATTCACGGTGTTCTATCCTCTCTATCCTCTGCAACAGAAAATAGGTACGATCGTACCTATTTTCTGAAGGGGGCAACTCTTGTCTCCGAAGACGGAGGAATTTTACCTGCGCGGGCCAACTCATCTCTAAAGAGTGATAAGCCGCATGTGGTGACGACGAACATCGAGCACGCGTCGGTGCTGAAGCCGTTTCGGGAATTGGAGCGGCGGGGGAGTATTGAAGTGACGTATGTGCCAGTGGAGCAAGACGGTGTCGTCAAGCCGGAAAAGATAATTGCGGCGATTCGCCCGAATACCGTCCTCGTTTCAGTGATGTACGCGAACAACGAGATTGGCACTGTGCAACCCATCCGCAAAATCAGCCAGTTGCTTGCGAAATGTCGGGCTGTTAAAGATAAAGGATTAGGAATAAAGGATTCACGTCGAAAATTTCCCATTTTCCACTCTGATGCCTGCCAAGCTCCGCTCTACCTCAACTGCCTTGTGAACGCGCTTGGCGTTGACCTTTTATCTCTTGATGCGCACAAAATCTACGGCCCCAAAGGCGTCGGCGCGCTCTACGTTCGCCGCGAGATTCCCCTCGCGCCGCTCCTTTTTGGCGGAGGGCAGGAAAGAGGGCTGCGTCCCACGACCGAAAACATCCCCGGCATCGTGGGCCTTGCCGAAGCGCTCCGCCTTGCGATTGCAGAGAGAAAAAGAGAATCAGAGAGAATCGCAAAGCTCCGAGACATCCTCTATACTAATGTTTTGCAAAACACTGCAATAGACGCTGTGGCAAACGGGAGCATGCGAAGGGGAGAGCGGTTGCCGAACAATTTAAATATTTCGCTGCCGGGGGTTGATACCGAATTTTTGACGCTACAGCTTGACGCGCGGGGGATTGCCGTTTCCACCAAAAGCTCTTGTCTCAAGAGCGAGAAATCCTCATATGTCGTAGCAGCGCTTGGCGGAGGGAAAGGTCACTCTCTTTCCAGTCTTCGCTTTACGCTCGGCAGGAAGACGACCAGAAAAGACCTTGAAATCGCTTCAAGTATACTTTTGGAACTGCTTGACCCCTGAAATCCGTTAGAAGAAAGTGGGATGAAAAATCTTAGCGCGGCTGCATATTGGACTGTCGCGCGTAGCTTTTACTTACGGACGTCGTAAATAAAAGCTACATTGGCCGACATAAGGCGGTATGCTAGTTCAGTTGCGTCTTTTTTTGTTTGATTTATGATTCAGATGTCAATCGTATTGTGGAAACAACAGCGAGACAATCATCCACGCTTTACCTCTGCAAGATGGAATGGGGTAGTTGAATTTCAAATCAAGGATTTTGAGTAAAGGTAAAAAATTAGAACGCGCTTTCTTAATAGAAAATTTGGAATTTCACTATCCCATGGAAGGACTCAACAAACAACAGCTCATTCTCCTCGCGCTCCTGGTTTCCTTTGTAACATCCGTCGCTACGGGCATCGTTACGGTTTCCCTCATGGACCAAGCGCCGCAAGGCATCACACAGACAATCAATCGCGTCGTGGAGAAGACAATAGAGCGCGTCGTCACTGAGCCGCAAAAACAGACCGCTTCCGTCATCACCAAGGAAACAGTCGTTGTAAAGGCCGACGACATGGTCATTGAAGCCATTGAAAAAAATCAGGAAAGCGTGGTGCGCATCCAAGAAAAGACAGGGGACGGGCACGTCGGTTTTGCCGGACTTGGTCTCATCGTCTCGCGCGACGGGTTCCTCGCGGCGGATATCGGCATTGCGTACCGGAAGGCGGACGGCGCCGGAAACGCGATAGCCGAGACGTATCAAGCGCTATTTCCGAATGGACGAGTCTTCCCGCTCAACATCGCGTATTCCGACCAAAACGCGGGACTCATTTTTTTCCAGGTTCTCCTTCAGGAAAAGGAAAAGGGTGTGTATCGCCTTGTTATGCCGCAGTTCAACTTGGGCGACCTCAAGCTCGGACAGGCGGTCGTGGCGCTCTCCGGCGCCGATTCCGATGCCGTCTCCACCGGCATTATCTCAAATCTCGTGGAGCGGACGGCGGCGAAGCCATCTGACGGCTCCACCACCACGCCACAAACTTTCAAGGAATTGATCGCCATAAAGACTGATATACGCTCAACGGAGTTGGTATCCGGCTCAATTCTGCTTAACCTTTCGGGCGAGGTCATCGGGTTTAGCGCCGGCGCGCTCTCCGGAAATCGGAACACGTTCCTTTCCATCCGAAAAGTGTTTGACGTATTCTCAAAGATTCCCGCTTCGGCGACGGGGTCCCTCTAACCACGTTCGGCATGACAGGTACAGTCAGAAAATGGCTGTTTTTTAGCAAAATTATAACAGCCGTTATAATTTTGCTAAGACTAAGAAAGAGTGTTGCGAGCGTTATTTACGCAGCACTATTTACACATCCTTGAGAATTGATATGCATCATATTGTGGAAAGTTTGGGGATAGCGGGTGGAAAAACTTACTTGACACCGATTGCAGGTAGGCATATACCTATGATGACTATTATTTATTAATTTTGCGAGAACCATGAAGAAAATAAGTGTCGCGCTCGCTTCTCCATTATTGGTGTTAGCGGCGTTTGTAGCCATCCTCGGAATCGCGGTCCCTGTCTTTGCGCAGGGTGTCCCGCCGGCGGAAATTTGCAACGGCAAAGACGATAATGGCGATGGGGTCGTGGATGAAAATCTCGACTGCGACCACTATTTGACGTATCTTCTGGATAAATCCATCCAGCCGGTAACGGTTACGCTTAGCGACCAGTTTATAGAGCCGACGGACTTTACGCTCACGCAAATTGAACGACTGCTGAACCCTGTGAGAAAGCTTCATGCCGGGCTTGCCTTTATTCCTAAAAGACCAGACCTCCACTATCTGGCATACCGTTTTCAAGATCCCCCCTCCTTCGCGCCCCGCCCCGTCTTGATTGAAAATCAGTTTGAGCGGAGAGATATTCTCATTACAAATCCTCGCTATCTCCTTACTCCGACCGGCAAGAGAAAAGCTGGCATTCCAATTGAGCGGCTTCTCTCCAATCTGCCGCCGTCCGCGGCTGACAGACTCATTGCCGCAATTGTTCCGCCCATTCCGCAGAATGCCAATCATTATCTTTGTTACGACGTACAGCCGTATGACTTTGTGACGGGCGTGTCGGCGAGAGACCAATTCCAAAATCGGCAGTTTGAAGTGATTCGCGGGAAGTATCTCTGCAACCCGACGGAGAAGACGCACAACGGAAAAGTGAGTGAAATCGTTGACCGCGAAAACCACCTTATGTGCTATGAAGTTCTCCCGCACAATCAGTTAAATCGCAAAGTGATTACCCATGACCAGTTCGGCATCCGTTCGCAAACGGCGGTTCGCACCGAGGAAATTTGTCTTCCGACGAAAAAGACGCACCCGACGTGCGAACGTCCCAACGAAGACGGAACAGCGGTGGTCTTTGATAAGGACTCAAAGTACCAAAACACTGGTGGCCAGTTTGTAGTTGTCGAACCGACGCTCGCGACAGTGGGGCAGACCGCCGATGGTACACTCATGAGTACGCCGGACACGCATGTAAATCGAACCGGTACTCCGGCGACAGGCGAAACCTATACCTTTGACACCGAAATGCTCCAGCTTTCTCTCTCGGGCGGCGGAGTCAAGACCCTTATGGCACAGGGAGAGATACACACGGCTCCAAGAACGCCGGGGGACCCGGTGCAATCCTTTGACACCGACATGACTCGCCTGCAAGGACAGCTTCCTCCGGGAGACCCCGACTTTGACCTGCTTCGCATTGTCGCTGGAACTGGCAACGGCATGCCGAGTCCCGGCCACACCACGCTCACACAGCTTCCGAACGGGAACTGGAACATCGACAGCTTCTTTGACATCACCTACCGCATTGACTTTGTGGGTGCCCCAGGCGGGCCGTACGCGGGGCAGAGCGGCTCAACGACCGGCACCATCAGAATGCAACATGTCTGTCCGAATCAGGGCACGGCAGGCGAGCTGCACGATGGACAGTAATTTACTGTGAATTACGAAACTCTTTTCTCGGCGCGTGTTTTCGGGACCACGCATAAAAATCTGCTGATTTTTTGCTCTGCTCGCGCCGTCGCGCTCCGCAAGGTTCCCGAAAACACGCGCCTTCGACGAGTTTCGTAATCAAAATAATTTAGACGTTTCGAAAAAACCACCCCGATTCGCCAATGGCGAATCGGGGTGGTTTCGTCCGATTTGGCCAGTTCGTTCCCCTCATTTTTCTCTTTTTTCTTTCTCTCCATTATTTTTCCCGCAATCGGTTTAGCAAAATTATGACGGCCGTCATAATTTTGCTAAAAAGGGTGTTGCGAACATCTTTTCATAGTTCGGAGGATTGATTGGGTTTTCGCCGATAGATTGTTGACAAAAACGGCAACCTCAATAGAATCAGACACGCATTTACTTAAAAAGACGTAAAAATCCGGGGATGGACGCTACAGCGCTAGCCCGTTACAGGGCCAGTTTCCCAGCTATAGCGTCCGTCCCCGGATTTTTTGTTGGCAGGCGCTTGCGCCGTTGCAACTGGAGAAAGGTACGCCCTCGCATTATACCAGAATTACACACCGAAAGATGCTCCACTTATACACCTTTGCCATAGGAGATATACGTACAAAAAATACTTAATCATCTTCCGTCAAGCTAAGTTAACCAGGCCTGTTGATAACATTCTTGATGCTTTTTGCGGCGGGTGTGAGATAATTCAGCTCAAGGTGACGGGAAACCACCTCTGTGCATGATGCGTGTTTCCACTCTAAAAAAAATTTGTAGCACCAATAGGTGTATCAGAACGCAACATAACGTTCCGAGAGTTTTAATGACCGGCGGCGCCGATTTTATTGGCTCCAACCTCGTTTGCGCACTTCTCGCGACCGGCGCGGAAGTTTTTGTTGCAGATAAGTTTGATAACTGGACGTCGCCAAAATGTCTTACCGCTTGAAAAAGCCAAGCGGTTTTATTTCTTTGAGATGGATGTCACGCAGGAATCGTTCATGAGAAGGTCTCCAAAAATCCCATCTTTTCGCGGGTTTTTTCAAAATTTAACCGCTAAGAAAGGAAGAGAATTATGTCAAAATTGGCAGTAATTGGCGCTGGAATCGTAGGTCAAGCCACCGGCAAGGGGTTTATTGGGAATAGGCACGATGTAATCTTTTGCGATATCAATCCGGAAGTTTTGGCCAGGTTAGAAAATAAAGGGCATCGAGTTTGCCTGTATCCTTTCTTAAGAAGCGTTACAATGTTTTCTGGAGACGATCGTGCTTGCCTTAGCTTCGAGCTACTGGCGGGGAATATCGCTCCAATACTTCACCATTCGCCTATTGCTGGTTACGCCT
>MHSB01000056.1 GCA_001821155.1 Candidatus Taylorbacteria bacterium RIFCSPLOWO2_01_FULL_50_130
CGGCGAGCTTCTGGCGCATCGGCTTCCCCTTCTTGCCGCGCGCCGCGCCAATAAGCCAGCGATACGCGAGCGAAATCCGGCGGTCGGGACGGACCTCCACCGGCACTTGATAGTTGGCGCCGCCGACGCGGCGGGAGCGCACTTCCATAAGCGGCGTGACGTTTTTGAGCGCGACATCAAAAACTTCAAGCGGATTTTCGGTCTTGGCCTGTTCTTTGATTATCGCGAACGCCCCGTACACGATTTTCCGCGCCGCCTCCTTTTTACCTTGCTCCATGCAGTAGTTGATGAACTTCATCACCTTGGGCGAGTTGTATATGGGGTCTGGCGACAGTTCCTTTCTATTCTTTACTTTACGTCGCATGTCCTTTCTTATTTATCTCGTAAATATCTCCGCACCAAATACCGAATATCTAATCTCAAATATCGAAAGACCAGAGATCTTGAATTTTAAATAATTTTTCGAAATTGGAAATTACGCCGCTTTGAGGCGTTTTGCCCCATACTGGCTTCTTCCTTTCATCCTTTTTTCAACGCCTCCGGCATCCAAGACCCCGCGGACAATCTGGTAACGAAGGTTGACATCTTTTACGCGGCCGCCGCGAAGGAGCACCACCGCGTGCTCTTGAAGGTTGTGTCCCATTCCCGGAATGTAGGCGGTCACTTCCATGCCGTTCGTGAGGCGCACGCGGGCAATTTTGCGAATGGCCGAGTTTGGCTTGCGGGGAGTTTTGGTCGTTACTTTTGTGCAGACGCCCCGTTTGAATGGCGCACTATAAAACACCGGCCGGTTTTTGAGTACGTTAAATCCTTTGGTGAGTGCCGGCGTTTTTGACTTGTGCGGCGCGCTCTTTCTCCTTCGCTTTACGAGTTGATTGATAGTTGGCATCGGATAGCTTTTCAGCTAATTAGCTTACTAGCTGGTTAGCTTTTGCGGGAGATCCTTTCCCTAAAAAGCTAGAAAGCTGACGTGGGCACTACTGTAATATATAAGCCCGAGAAACGCAAATTATTATCGGCCCCCGATTCTAACGAAAATCAGCGGGTTTGTTATTTGGATGGTTTATAAAAATTACCATCAGCATTATCCGGGTCGTCACGCGTCCACCCTCCGATTTGTTTCGTATCGCTTACATAAAATTTAGAGGGAAATTCCGGTAAGCGTTGAAAACACGAACCCAATGATGGGCGTCAGGTATTGCCAGAAAAAAACGATAAAAATGAGAACAATGAAAAAGCCGTACTTCTCAAGCGATTCGCGGATGTTTTGCAGATGATACGGTAAAAACGCGAAAAGGATTTTGGAGCCGTCAAGCGGAGGAATCGGAACAAGATTGAATAAGGCAAGGATGATGTTGATGATAACGACTGCCACAGCTATCTGCAGGAACGATCCCGGCATCGCGCCGGCTCCCAACCGTATGAGAAGTCCGAAAATGAGCGCAAGACCGATATTTGACAGCGGGCCGGCTCCAGCGACAATCGCTTCTCCGAATTTCCCGCGCAGATTGTATGGATTCACCGGCACTGGCTTCGCCCAGCCAAACATGATGTCGGCGTTCGTGAAAAAAAGAAGAAGCGGCACCAAAACGGAGCCGATTGGGTCAATGTGCGGGAGAGGGTTGAGCGTCAGTCTGCCCTGTAAGCGTGCCGTAGGGTCACCAAGATAATTCGCCACAAAGCCGTGCGAAACTTCGTGGACCACGACGGACATGATGAGTATGAGAATGGAAAATACAGCGTCAAATTGCATAAATGTCATTGTATGATAGCATGTCCGAGTCTAGAGTTTAAATAAATCCCAATATACAAGTACCAAATCACAAACAATATCCAATACCGAAATTCTAATAGCCAAACTGCTCGCCGTTTTGAATTTTGAGATTAGAATTTGTTTGTAGTTTGGGATTTGTGATTTGTAATCTTCCTATTAATCCTATGAAGGTTTGCTCTATCACCAAACGAGGCCCGCAGCGCGCCGGAGGGTATAGCAATCGCACGCGCGCGACGCAATTCAATCCAACCGGCATAAACCGGCGCCAGTTAAACCTGCAAAAAAAACGCATCTATATTCCCGAACTCAAAAAGACGCTCACGCTTACCATTTCAACCAAAGCCATTAAAACTATCCAGAAGAACGGCGCGTACGCAACCTTGAAGAAAGCGGGGCTCGTCTAGCTTTCTAGCTGATTAGCTTTTTAGCTTTTCAGGAAACAAAAAGCGCACTTGCAGCCGTAGCCATGGGTATATTTCATTTCGTTACTCGGATAGTTCTGCCGTCGGATTCCATCACAATGGTGCCGTACTCGTAGGTGCCAAACGTCTCGACTTCAAATTGTTTGAGGCGAGCCAAGACTTCTTGGTGCGGATGGCCGTATCTATTGTCCTTGCCCGCGGAGACAACCGCAAACGCGGGCGACGCGAGGCCAAGTAGAACCTCGCTGGTAGAGGTTTTTGAGCCATGATGCCCGACTTTGAGCACGTCCGCGTTTAAGCGCTCTTTGTCCATATACGCTAGATATTCTTCTATCGCAGACGGCGCGTCTCCGGGAAAGAGAAATGATGTGTCGCCGTAGACAAGTTTGCCGATTATTGAGCCGTCATTGGTATCGAACCCCGAAACATCTCTGTCCGGAAAAAGTATTTCGAAGTATGCCCCGCCGCCAAGATTAAACCGTTGTCCGCGCTCCGCAATTATTCTTCGCGCATCTTCTTCCTCAATTGCAAAAGCAAGCGAGCGATAATCCGCCGACGCGCCAACCGTTCCCGGCTCTACAACCGCGTTTACCTTGAAAGAACGCAGAACATCGAGAAAACCGGCCATGTGGTCTGTGTCGGGATTAGAGACAAGAAGGAGATCAATCGAACGGTCATAAAACGGCATGATTTTGCCAAGTTCGCGGAGCACAACTTTCCCGGGTCCTCCGTCTATCATCATCTGCGCGCCAGTTGGCGACTCTATAAATATCGCGTCCCCTTGTCCGACGTTAAGAAACACTACGGTAAGCGTACCGCCTCTATCTTCGGAGACTGCCGCGTACCAAATAAGCGCTAGTGCGATACAAAGTAAACCAAGCAGAGACCATCGCAAGTTTATCCAAAATCTGCCCATGCAAAAATTGTAGCATTAAAAAATGCGGCCGCGTTAAGAAGCGAGACCGCAGGCAAAAAGGGAGATGGAATGAATTCAAACTCGCGGCGGATGAGCCGAGAGCGCCTTGTCGCAAACCCAACTCAAAAAGAAACACGACAAGACCAATGCGAGAGTGATGAGGGAAGCCGCGTTCGGACCCCATAGCCACCAGCAAACGGCAAAAGATTCGGCAAGCAGAAAGAAAAAATACCAACACACTACTTTCATAAAATTCCTTTCATAGGACTTACGCAATCGGTGTCATTCCCGTGAAGCTTGTCCTCGCGAAGGCGGGGAACGGGAATCCAGGGCGTTAAAAAACGGCCAAATACTGGATTCCCGCCGTAGCTTGCCCTCGACCTGATCGGGGACGGGAATGACAGAAAATGACGAAATGCGTAAGTCCTATTTCAGAGGGGTTTGCAGTTCAATCTCAAATAGGTTCCGGGCTAAAGATACTTCGCGTTGGAGTTCCGTCAAGCTCCGTAAGTGCTATACTATTTCGCAGTTATTGCTTGCTCTCTTTCGAACGAGCGGAGTATGGAACGTATGAATTAGTAGCATCGTGTTTTACCCAGTAAAAATACGGTCCCAGCGCGCGAGGTTGGCATTGTTTTGATGCCGGGAAGGGCTCGCGACAAGGTGTATTGTCTTGAATGTAACAAAGAGTTGGGATTTGAAAGAGGGGGTTTAGTTATGATAACATGCAAGTGTTGATGAAAAAATTTGAAGAAAAAAAATTTCAAATCCAGAAGCTCAAAGGCATTTCGGACAAGAACATTGAGGAGCATCTCAAGCTCTACGCCGGCTACGTGAAAAACGCCAATCTAATTTTGGAACATATCGAAGAACTGTCGCCGCAATCAGAAAAATATGCCTACGAACTCGACGAACTCCGGCGGCGTTTCTCCTTTGAATTTGACGGAATGAGAAATCATGAATATTATTTTTCGGCGCTTGAAAGCGGTTCTACTCCGCTCACCACAAGCGGGTCACTTGCAAAAGCCATCGAACAGGAGTGGAGCTCATTTGAAAACTGGTTGAATCGATTCAAGTCCATATCCTTAACTCGAGGCATCGGTTGGGTTTTTCTGTATTATGACCAGCAAACGAAACGCCTGCTTAATCAATGGGTTGATGAGCAACATTTGGGCCACTTAACCGGTCTTTCTCCCGTTCTTGCGTTGGATATGTGGGAACACGCGTACGTCGCCGACTACCAGCCGAGCGGCAAGAAGCAATATGTGGAGGATTTTTTCGCAAACCTCAACTGGTCTGTGATAGAAAAGACTTTTGCGAATGCCGCGGAATAACAAAAGAAAACGGCTTAGCGTAAAAACGCCGAGCCGATATGACTGCATTTCGCAATCGCGTAAAAAACTACCAACCACTTGGTGAGGACTTGCGGCGTTTAATATCAGGGTCTTCACAATACGCGGCAATACCTTCCGCACGAACAAGCGGCGCAACCGCCTCCAAAATGGCTAGTCGAAGTTTGCCGTCGTAGTGTCTTCCGTTGCAGACACAGCAAATCTCCGCGTAGGTAATATCAAGGATATCCCACCGCGAGAGTCCGAAGCGTTCGGTAATTTCGGGGTGCCAAAACGATCCGCGATGCAATTCAATTCCCGTGAGTGTGTAAAATACGGCGGTAGTTGGGGAGAAAATGGTTTTACTTCCTACTCGCCATAAATGAATGCAACGGTGGTTAAGATACGCCATCCATCGGAGCTCATCGAGATGCATAAGCACATCAAGAAAGCCCTCTTTGTCGAGAGTTTGCAAGTTTTTCATATCAAGGAGATTCTCTAACTGTGGATTGTTTTTTCTTCCGCCACACAACGAGTAGCGCTGCATAGACGCCGTACCAAAATACGACCAGCCATAAGGGGAAATGCCGAATCGTTACGGCGGAAAACGACAATTTTGAAAACCACTCGACGACCATAAGCTCGTACGCGAGGAGCGCAAAGGAGAGAAACGCAAATGGTGCCGCAAGAGCCGATGCGAGAAATCCCGTGAGCCCCGCGAGAAAACCAAAGAGCATGGTCGCCGGAACGGCGGTCAGGATAAGGAGATTGACGGGGAGCGAGACGAGCGAAAGTATGCCGGTTTTGTAAAGCAGAAACGGAAGCACGAAAATTTGCGTTGCGATGGTGGCGACCACAATGTCGCGCAGGTGCCAGCGAGACGACACCCATTGCGTCTTGGGTTCAATCAGTGGGGATACGTAGATAAGCCCGACGGTTGCGAGGAATGAAAGCTGAAACGAAGTGTCGAACACAAGAATTCTCGGATTATGCAGGAGCATAATCACTCCGGCGAGAAGAAGCGCGCGCGTCACATCGTACACTCGTCCCGCCCCGCGCGCGAGAAGCACAAGGAGCGCCATCACCGTCGCTCTGATAACCGTCGCGGACGCGCCGACCATAATGGCGAAAAGTATCATTGTCGCCGCCGCAAGAAGAAGCCGCATATTTTTTCTAAGCCGCGAGAGAAGCCATTCAATGAACACCCCGATAATCGTGATGTTGTAGCCGGAAAGTACCACGATGTGTATCACTCCGACAATGCGGAAATCATCAAGAAGTTCCTTTCCAAGCGACTGTTTTGCGCCAACAATGAGCCCGCCAAGAAGCGATGCGTGCGGCTCCGGGAGCAGCGTCCCGATATTTTGCGTGAATGCCTTTTTGAAGGCAAGCAATTGCAGAACTACCGGATTCCCTTTTCCGCGCTCAAGCAATGTGATTTTGGGCCGGAACATTTCATACGCGATGCCTCTTGCGTCGAGATGAGAAACGTAATCAACTTCGCGCAGTGTTTCCTTATCGGTGAAATTTTGCGGTCGCAAAAGCTTCCCTTCTACCTGTACTTCATCTCCGTACTCAAATTGCGGCTCCTTTCCCGCGATAAGGAGCACTTTGCCTTCGGCTCTTTCTTTACGCGCCATAAGAATCAGCCTGGTATTGGTCTCTCGCACATCCGGCTCATCGGCAATAATGCCGCGTAGGACAATGTCCTGTCGCGCGTATTGTTCCAGCCCGCCCTGCTTCAAGGAAAAACTGTAACGCCACAGGCCAAGCGAAGCCGATAAAATAAAGACGACGAGTAGCGCTCCAGTCCCTCCTCCGCGGGCGCCGGATGTTGGCGCTTCACCCGTTCCTGCAGTCCGCTCTAGAAAAGAGCGGAGTAACAGCGCTCCGGCGAGCAAAAGAAGAAAAAAGAAAAATGCTTTTGCCTCCCGCAGAAAGGAATGCGTGAAAACGCCCGCCGTAAAACCTGCGGCGGCAAGATAAAAAATCTTATCCGCTACTGTTTGTTCCATTCTTGAACAAGTTGCCGCTCTTCATCCGCCGTAAGCGTTTTTTTATACCGCGCGCTTTTCCCTTTGACTCGCTTCTCGCACTCGGCCCAGGTCTGATGCGTCTCCACGCGGCCATTTACTAAACTCACATAGGAGTATGCTTTGGCACTGCTCCTCTGCCTCGCCTCTCGTTTCTCACCTCTCGCTTCCGTATCTTCAGATATATCCAAGATGTTCTTTATACGGTAATTCAGAAGAACACCGGAATAGAGTTTGACCGACTTCCCATTCGCAAAAGCCGTTGCGATTTCATCGCAGCGCGCGTTCCCCGCGACCCCCACATGCCCGCCAACATATTTCCACTGTATACCTTTGTCTTTGCTTACATCCGCCAGCTTCTCCCATAAATCCCGATTCTCCACATCCTTCTTCGCTTTTGTCTTCCAGCCGTTCTTCTGCCAGCCGTGAATCCATTTCGTAATGCCGTTTATCAAATAACGGGAGTCAGAGTAAATAGAAATTGATTTAGGATTTATGATTTTTGATTTATGAATGAAGGATAGAGCTTCAATCGCGGCGCGAAGTTCTATGCGGTTGTTTGTCGTATGTTCTTCTCTGCCTCCAAGCTCTCTTACTTCATAATTCTTACTTCCATATTCATAATTCTTCGGCGCGATTATAATCGCGCCGAAGCCGCCCGGTCCGGGATTGCCTCGTGACGAACCGTCGGTAAAGATGACAACAGAATTATGAAGCATGAAGTATGAATTACGATTAAAGAATAAGGGAAGTCGTCAAAAAATACAAAAGGGCCGAACAAGAAGACTTGCGCGACCCGCGATAGCAAACCGACCGTTTCAGACCTCAATCCGAAATTCTTCGGTGTTGTGGTTTGCCAATGTATCCCGAGCAAGTTTAGACAAAACAGCCCGGAGCGCCGTTTCGTCCGAACCGTCAAGAACTTCAACCTTGTTAGGACTTACGCATTTCTTCCTTTTCTGTCATTCCCGTCCCCGATCAGGTCGAGGGCAAGCTACGGCGGGAATCCAGTATTTGGCCGTTTTTTAACGCCCTGGATTCTCGTTCCCCGCCTTCGCGAGGACAAGCTTCACGGGAATGACACCGATTGCGTAAGTCCTACTTGTAATGCCTTCCCGCGGAAAATTTACGAAAATTCGGGAAACCCAATCTTCGAAGCGTCACGAGGATTCACTCGCTCTCCGGGTGCCGAATTTTAGCTTTAGGCATAACAATGATTTGGGCAGCCATAATCTAAGAAGAGGTTCGCACTCAGACTACAAAATGTCAACAATCCGGAGGCGGATTTCGGTGCGGCTGCCGAAGGTGGATTTTTCGAGAGTGGCCAGAAGAGTGTACGATTGTCCCTCGCGAAGACCCACTGAAAAATCGGATGGCGCGGCGTAAAACCGTATAGCGTTAACGAACACGCCGTCTGATTTGGCGAACACGAGCTTCAAATGCTGTTTTTCCCTGCCGAATTGCTCCATGCGCCGTACCTTCGCGTTTTCAAACAAAAAAATAGGTTTCGGATTCCCTACGCCGAATGGCGCGAATTTTTGGATTTCGTTGTAGGCGCGCTCGTTCACTTCATCAAACGAGAGTTTCGCATCTACAAGGTCGCACCTTTCTTCAGATTCAAGGTTCGATCTTCCCTGCCGGACTTTTTCATACGCGCGTTCAAGTTCGGATTCAAGGAGATGCACTTTTTCGAGCGTGGTGGAAAACCCTCCCGCCTCTTTATGACCTCCAAAATCGCTGAACGCTGCCCGCGCCTCCTGCATAAGCAAAGATACGTCCACATTGCCACCGGAGCGGCATGAACCTTTAAGCTCAATACTCTCTTCTCTTCCCCAAAGAAACACCGGGCAACGCAGGTCTTCGGCAAGCGTGTTAGCCACAAGCCCCAAAAGCGCCGGGCGCCAGTTTGGATTACCGGCTACTATCACTTTCCGCGCCCCGCGCTCTTCCACATTCTTGCGAACTTCTTTTACTAACGAAGCGACCTTGCCCTTGCGTTCATTGTTGATTTTGTCGAGGTGTTTCGCGAGCACCACCGCCTCCGCCTCGTCTTCTGTCGCAAAAAGCCGAAAGGCATCCATCGGGATTCCCATGCGCGACGCCGCGTTAATCCGAGGAGTGATAGAGAATCCGATGTCGTCTTCGGTAACGTCCTGCCGGTTCAGGCGAAGAAGAGAGAGTAATTCGTTGAGTCCCTTACGGCGGGACTTCCTCAAGACCTTCAGTCCAAAATAGGCAAGCACCCGGTTCTCTCCCGTAAGCGGGACCATATCGGAGAGGGTGGCGAGGCCGACCATGTCTAAATACCACTTCTCAAAGCCGAGTGGTAAGTTAGTGGTTAGTAGTGAGTAGTTAGTAGAAGAACGAAGACGAAGTATGAGAGCTTGAATCAACTTAAAAACGACGGCGGCGCCGCAGAGCATTTTTTCTGGATACGTACAATCGTCTTGTTTGGGGTTCAAGATTGCGTACGCTGGCGGCAATCCTTCAGAGGAGGGCAGGTGGTGGTCGGTGATTATTGTTTCAATGCCGAGCTTGTTTGCGGCTCCCACCTCTTCACTATCTGTGATTCCGCAATCAACCGTGATGAGGAGACGACAGCCCGAATCGTAGAGTTTCTGTATCGCGGAGGCGCTTAACCCAAAGCCTTCCGTATGACGATTGGGAATATAATTCTCAAAATTGGCATAACTAATTTTCTTAAAGAAATCGTGGAGCACAACCGCACCGGGAATTCCGTCCGCGTCATAGTCGCTAAAAATGGCAATCCGCTCATTGTTTTGAATCGCACGTAAAATGCGCTCAACCGCTTTCTCCATGTCTTTCATGGAAAAAGGGTCGTGCGAATGATTCTCGTAATGCGGGTTTAAGAACTCCTCCGCTTCTTCCGTGCGTGCGATACCCCTCCCGTACAAAAGCTGCCGCGCAAGCGGCGAGTATGAAAGGAGATTTTGTTCTATATCATTGGGTAGTGCGGGAGCAAGCTTGTACCTCTGCATAGAGAAATTGTAACATGAAGATATGCAAAACTGCGTATGTTGAATAATTTCGCTTTTTCTTTTTGTCTTCTTTTCTATATACTATCTACTAAGTACTAACTACTTTCCCTATGCCCCCCTGCATTTTCTGCAAAATCATCGTCGGTGAACTCCCGTCCACAAAAGTCTATGAGGACGATGAGGTGCTTGCCTTTCTTGACATCAAACCGATCAATCCGGGCCACACGCTCGTGATTCCCAAAAAACATTTTGAGAACATCCACGACATGCCGGATGCACTAGTGGCAAAGGTCGCGGTCGCCGCAAAAAAGATAGCGGACGCGATGCTCAACATCGGCGTAAAAGGAGTGAATGTCGGCATGAACAACGGCGCGCACGCGGGACAGATCATCTTCCACGCGCACGTGCACGTCATGCCGCGCTATGGCAAGGATTCATTTTCGCTCTGGGTCGGCAAAGAATACGACGGCAACGAGCGTGAGGAAGCGGCGGCGAAGATACGGCAGGCGCTAAATCCTTAATTCTTTATCCTTAACAATTTTGAATTACGAAACTCACTGAAGGCGCGCACTTTTGGGAACATTGCGGAGCCCGACGGGGCGAGCATAGGGATTTTTCTGCAGAAAAATACCCGTGTTCTCAAAAGTGCGCGCCGAGAAAAGGAGTTTCGTAATTCAAAGTTAACAAGACTTTTTAGCAAAATCATGACGGCCGTCATGATTTTGCTAAATCGGAACCAGTTTCTCAATTAAAAAAGTCTGGCGGTTATGCCAGACCGTGGAAGTTTGAAATGGAGGACCCTACTTGCTAGCAGTGAACGGCGTGGGACGCACTTCAAAGGGGATCCCGAGCGATGTCAGGCGCTTCACCGCATTGAGGAGGAGAGACGCTTCATGCCGGCTCAACCCGTGGATGACTTGAGCTTCAAACCCTCTCCGAGAAAGGACGGCCGTGTGGAGAGTAATCTTGGCTCCCGAATCTTCGGCGCTATAGGTCTTAGACTCAACGCACAGCCGCACCGGCTCGGATTCCGAACAAGGAGCTCCAATCGTGTCTTGCTCCATAATTCGCCGTCTAATCTCGCTTTGGATCCCACTTAGTGTCCAATCTTCAATGGGACCGTCGCTGGCCCGTCTTTTGAGCCACTCAAAGAGTTGGTCAACTTTTTCCAGAAATTCTTGATTGTCCATCTGTAGCAGTGTTTTCTCTAGCATATATCGGTCTTTCGCCTCGGTTCTTTGTTTTCTATCGCCCATTCTGCACACCCGCCACCTTTAGTCAACCGCTCCATTCTATTGCAGTGTTTTGCAAAACACTGCAATAGAATGATTACGAAGCGGGTTCCTTTCCTTACTTCATGGGACTGTTGCCGAATAGCGTTTTTGTCACTTTTTGTCCAAAATAACCCTTATTTCTGCGTGGCAAAAACGACGATTTTGCCATTCGGCAACAGTCCCTTCATAATTCATAAATCTTACTTCTTCAACAAAGCCGCAATCCCCGGCAGTGTCTGCTTCGCCAAAAACTCAAGCATCGCTCCGCCACCGGTTGAAACAAAAGAGAAGCGCGGAAGGAGACCTAGTTTTGAAACCACGACAATACTGTCGCCCCCGCCAATAATCGTTTCAGCGTCGCACTCGGCGAGCGCTTGCGCAAGTGCAATCGTTCCTGCGTCAAACCCTTCCTCATACAGGCCAAGCGGCCCGTTCCAGATGACGAACGCGGCTTTCCCGACAAGCGCGCGCACATCTGCAAGCGCGCCTGAACCCGCGTCCACTATTTTTTCGGTCTTCCCCACATTGTCGGCGCTCTTCTCAATGTTCTCCGAAGCGGTATGTACGATAACATCAGACGGAACGTGTAGTTTGGAATTGTCGAGCAGAGCTTGGTTAATCGTGAAATCGGAAACAAGAGAGACGCCTACCTCGTATCCCCGCGCGCGGTATATGTCGTTGGCAAGCGCGCCGCCTATATAAATAGTATCGGCGATAGTAAGAAATCTTTCTATAATCGGAATTTTAGTTTCGAATTTTGCGCCGCCTAAGACAAGCAGGGCGGGATGCGCGGGTGAAAATACCCGTGAGAGGTGTTCTACCTCCTCCGTAAACGTAAAACCGGCGAAACTCTTAAGCAATGGCGGGATGCCGACGATAGACGCGTGCTCGCGATGCGAAACCGCAAAGGCCTCG
>MHSB01000057.1 GCA_001821155.1 Candidatus Taylorbacteria bacterium RIFCSPLOWO2_01_FULL_50_130
AATCCAGTATTTGGCCGTTTTTTAACGCCCTGGATTCCCGTTCCCCGCCTTCGCGAGGACAAGCTTCACGGGAATGACACCGATTGCGTAAGTCCTATTTATTTGTCGACGAGGCCTTCTTTTAACAACCAGTGTACAGCCGCAACTGAACCGAAGTAGACCAATTGACCTTTTTTACCTTTTCGCCTCAACCGGCTCCGGCACAAATTCGCTCTTCACGGGTTTCGCGTGCCCGGTTTTCCCATTCCTCCCTTTCCTTACTTCAAAGTGGATGTCGCCATTCTTCATGGAAAGCGCGACGGAACCGCCCTCGCCGACCCCCTTTTCTATCATGAGTGTCGCGATTGGATTTAAGATTTTACTCTGAATGAGGCGTTTCAGCGGCCGTGCGCCGTACTGCGGATTGTACCCTTCCTTGGAAAGATGATTCAATACTTCCGGAGCGATACCGATGCCGATGCCCTTTGCTTTGAGTCGTCCCTCCACGTGTTTAATCTGGATGCCGACAATTTTTTCTATCGCTTCGTGCCCAAGGATGTCAAAAATGACGATATCGTCCAAGCGGTTGAGAAATTCAGGACGGAAGTGATCCTTGAGCGCCGTCATCACCTTGCTCTTGGCGTCTTCATAATCCTCGTCCTTCCCGGATACCGAGAAGCCGACGCGTTGCATCTTGTCTATGAACTGCCCGCCGATGTTGGAGGTGAGGATGACGATGGCATTCCGAAAGTTCGTCGGACGGCCTTTGGCGTCGGTAAGACGGCCGTCGTCAAGAATCTGCAGGAGAATGTTGAAAACTTCCGGATGCGCCTTTTCAATCTCATCAAAAAGCACCACGGCGTACGGGCGGTGTCGAATTGTTTCGGTAAGTGTTCCGCCCTCCTCGTGGCCAACGTATCCGGGGGGAGCGCCTATAAGCTTTGACACCGCATGCTTTTCCATAAACTCCGACATGTCCACGCGAATGAGCGCCTGTTCGTCGTTGAACATAAACTCTGCGAGCGCTTTGGTAAGTTCGGTTTTGCCGACGCCGGTGGGGCCCAAAAAGAGAAATGAACCGATGGGGCGATTTGGGTCAGAGATGCCGGCACGGCTTCGTTTGATGGCGTCTGAAATGCGCTTTACCGCCTCGTCCTGTCCCACGACGCGCTCGCGAAGAGCATCTTCAATACGCATAAGCTTTAATGTCTCCTCCTCAAGCATCCGCGTAACCGGAATACCGGTCCACTTGGCCACAATTTCGGCGATATCATTTGAAAGGATTTCCTCCTTGAGCATGCGCCGCGAGCTCTGCAATTTTTTGAGCCGCTTTGCGCTTCCCTCAAGTTCTTTTTGGAGTGCGGGAATCTTGCCGTAACGAATCTCCGCCGCCTTGGCGAGGTCGGCGCGCGCCTCCGCGTTCTCGGCCTCAATGCGAAGCGCTTCAAGCTCTTTCTTCGACTTCTTAATGCCGGAGAGCGTCTCTTTTTCGTTTTTCCATTTGAGCTCTATCTCCCCCGTTTTCTCTTTGAGGTCGGCAATTTCAGTTTCAATCTCCTTGATGCGCGCCTTTGCCTGTCTGGAGGTGTCAGCGTCTTTTTTGAGCGCTTCCTTTTCAATCTCAAGCCGCATGACTTTGCGGCGCGTTTCTTCCAGAATCGGCGGCATGTTTTCAAGCGAGATTTTGAGCGAAGAGGCGGCCTCGTCTATAAGGTCAACGGCTTTGTCCGGCAAAAACCGGTCGGTGATATAGCGTGCGGAAAGATTGACTGCGGCAATGATCGCCTCATCGGTAATGTGCACTCCGTGGTAGAGCTCATATTTTTCTTTGAGCCCGCGCAGAATGGTGACTGCGTCCTCAATGGAGGGCTCGGAAACGAGCACTGGCTGAAAGCGACGCGTCAGCGCCGGGTCTTTTTCAATATGCCGCTGGTATTCCTTGAGGGTCGTCGCTCCTATCGCGCGGAGTTCTCCTCTCGCGAGCGCAGGTTTGAGCATATTTGAAGCGTCCATCGCGCCCTCCGCCGCGCCGGCTCCGACAATCGTGTGAATCTCATCCACGAAAAGAATGATTTTGCCGTCGGATCGCTCAATCTCCTTCATGAGGTTCTTGAGACGCTCCTCAAATTCGCCGCGATACTTGGTGCCGGCAATAAGAAGTCCCAAATCAAGCGAAACAAGTTCTTTGTCTTTGAGCGATTCCGGAATATCCCCCTGCGCCATGCGAAGCGCGAGTCCCTCGACGATGGCGGTCTTCCCCACTCCCGCCTCACCGATGAGAATCGGATTGTTTTTGGTGCGACGCGAGAGAATCTGAATGATGCGCGAAATCTCATTATCGCGACCGATAACCGGGTCAAGCTTATTCTGGCGCGCAAGCAATGTGAGGTTTCTCGTAAACTTGGCAAGAAACCTGAATTTCCTCGGAGAGGTGCCGGCATCGGCAATCCTGCTGTGGCGAAGTTCCTCAAGCACCCGCAATACGGCGCTTTTCTCCAGCTTGAACCGAGCAAGGAGCTCCCGCGCGCTTCCCGAGACGTCAAACATCGCGATAAAGAGGTGTTCGGTTGAAACGAATTCGTCTTTGAGGGCGGAGGCGACGCGGCTTCCGTTCTCCAAAATCTGCGCGAGTTCGGGCGTGAGATATATCTGATACGAGGGTGAAAGAACGGTCGCGCCTTCCGACCCCTCAATGGATTCCAAAATGGAATCGGTAAGGAGCACCGTGTCAACTTCCAGCTTTTCAAGGATGGAGATGACGATGCTCTCTTCCTGGAGTACCAACGCGGCGAGAAGATGAAGCGGGTTCACGTGATTTTGCCCGCGTTCAATCGCGAGCTCGTGCGCTCTCCTAATGGCTTCCTTCGCTTTGGTTGTAAAATGATGAAATGGAGGCATGGCAATTTTAACGACAAAATTGAATTTTAACTCCCCCGCCTGCACGACCCGCCTGCGCACAACGCGCGGACAGAAGCTTTTGCGGAGCATGAAATGCCTAATCTATATAAGCCCGAAGACCAAGATAAATCTGAAACACCCGGTTACGAGGTTCCGCTTTATAATTTCTGATCTCTCGGAGACTGTAAGTATAGCATATAATATGCTTCCCAAAAGCAAAAATTTTACGAGACATCTTATATGTAGGACTTACGCATTTCGTCATTTTCTGTCATTCCCGCGCAGGCGGGAATCCAGTATTTGGCCGTTTTTTAACGCCCTGGATTCCCGTTCCCCGCCTTCGCGAGGACAAGCTTCATGGGAATGACACCGATTGCGTAAGTCCTAATATGGTTAAATATCCCCTTTGCATTCAAGCTATTTTGGTTCAGTAGCTTCAACTTATGAGCGCATGAAGCAATAGTATGCGTGGTATTGCTAAATTGGTTCTAGCATCTAAGAATGAGTAATTTCTTCGCCACACGCGCGGCGAGATTCGCGTTCCCTTTTTTCGTGAGCACCAGTGTATCTTCTATACGTACCCCACCCACTCCTTTTATGTAGACACCCGGCTCGCAGGTGATAACGGAACCCGCTGGCAAGACGCCTCTTCCGAAATTTCCGGGAGCGGCTACGGGAAGTTCGTGTACTTCCATGCCAATACCGTGCCCTGTGCCGTGCGTGAAATACTTTCCGTATCCTCTTCGCACGAGAGAGTTTCTGCAAACGGTATCAAGCTCCTTCCCCGTCATGCCTGCTTTTATTTTTCTACATCCGCGTTCCTGCGCGGCTCTTACCGCCTCATACATCCTGAAAAGCTGCGGCGATATCTCTCCTACCGCAACCGTTCTCGTCATATCCGAAACATACCCTTTATAGCGCACTCCAAAATCAATGGTTAAAAGCTCTCCTCTTTTAATTTTCTTGTCTGTTGCTTTTGCGTGCGAAAGCGCACCATTCTTTCCTGAAGCAACGATTATAGGAAATGCGAGATTGTCCGCCCCTTCCAAAAGACACAGTGATTCGAGCCGCCGCGCGATTTCCCTTTCTGTAATTCCAACCTGAATAAAAGGAATGAGTTTCTTAAAAGAACGGCAAGCGATTTTGGCGGCTTCAGAAAGAATACCTAGTTCTTCCTTTCCTTTCACAATCCTAAGTTCCTGCAAGGCGCGTTTTTGTGACGAGAAAACAACTTCAGGAAGCTCTCTTCGTAAATCCTCCACAACACTGTATGGCGTAACTGTTCCGTCGAATAAGACTTTTGTAACCTTGCAGCGGCATACGAGCCGGCGGAGTATCGCGCAAGTAGGATGCGCTTCCGAAGTGATGAGAATCTCATATTCTTTCGCCTCTCTTTTGCTTTGCTCCGCATAGCGCCCGTCGGTTATTAGGAAATTCTCTCTTCCTCCCTTCACAAAGAAGGCGCCCCGAGTCGTCGAAGAGCGGAGGATTTGCTTTTTAGCGGCAATGAGCAGAATTGACCAGCTTCCTGTAAATCCCGAGAGCCACGCCGTTGCCGGCTGGCCGCTTCCTTCGCTATTCCACACCAAAAGCGCGTCAGCTTTTTCCGCCTTCAGCACGCACAGGGCTTTTTTAATTCTGGTCCGCATATCCACAACGTCCAACTTCAACATATGCATCTACTTCACTATTCGCGCGCATATTTGGATGCAACAATTCGCGGAACAAAGTGGCATCTCCCGCGGCAAATGCTTCGCAATCCTAAAGTGTTTTAACCGGCATAGCTGGAGAATTATGCAACCTTAATGTATACCATACACCCATAGCGGCGGGAAATTTCTGTATACAACGGATAATTTCCTGATTGAGAATCCCCTGTACATGCGCCGCATCAGCGGAGGATTATACGTAAAAAATCTGAATTGTGTTCCTCTCTCCGTGTGTGCCCTAATGGATTGTAAGAATGACCCTCGAATTTCCTGAGGAAGCGCGACCGGCAGGCCTGAAACAATGAGGTCAATTTTTTCGAGGCCGTGCTTCTCTATCAGCACGTCTAGAAGATGAGCGCTGGAATGTTCTACAATAACCCTACCGCCAAACTGCCGCTTCAAGAACGCCGCATAGACATTTTCAATCTCAATCAAGAGGACTTTTGTGTCTGCCGCGCACCGCCTTAAAATCTCTCTCGTAAACACCCCGGTGCCGGGGCCAAGTTCTACGATAGAGTGTATGGCGGAAAAATCAATACCGTCGAGCATTGCCTTGCTCGCAGACGTAGAACTTGGGACAAGCGAGGCGTTTTGAGCGGGCCGGCGAAGAAAGTTTAAAGCAAATTGCAGGTTAGTTTTCATATTTTCAGAACTCGACAACTGCATCGACTGCGAGTGTGACCCTCCACTGCCTCTCCGCGGTTCCACTTTACCCAAGTAAAGTGGAACCGCGGCGGACCATGTACTTTTGTAGAGCTTTGCTTTCTTGGGCGTTGCCGTTGCTTCGCGGACGTATGAATGTCCCTTTGAACGCCCACCTCATGCACTGCTCGAGTTCCTTCTCGCTCATGATATCGTGTGCGAGCAAAAACTCCTCTTCTTTGAGGACGCTGGTGCGATACATCTCCGGCCCATCGGTGTTAATCGTGAAGCGCACGCCGCTTTCTACGAACGTGCGGATAATTACTCGGAGCTCGTCCACTCCTTTGAGAATACTGTTACAGAGATTGGATGTCGGGCATATTTCCAAGATAATTTTTTGTTTCGCGATCTCCTCGAGGAGTTTTTTGTCGTTCGCCGCGATAAGGCCGTGTCCAATCCGGTGCGGCCGCAGGCGCCGCACCACATATTCCAATTCTTTCATATTCCCCGTTTCTCCCGCGTGAATCGTAATGCCAAGACCCGCCTTCTTCGCGCGCAAAATGAGCGGAGCGTGCGCCTTCATGGAAAACGTTGCGCGGTCGGGTCCTGCGATGTCAACGCCGACAATGCCGTCAAGTTGATACCGAATCGCCTTATCCACAATAATCCCGTTTTGCGCGAGCGTGAAGGAACGGTCCAAAGAAATGATAAGGCCGGCAGAGACCTGCGGGTACTCGAGCATTGCCCGTCGCATGCCCCAAAGCGCGGCAAGAATAATGAGGTCAAGGTCGCGCTCGCCGGTACGATTGCGCTTCATCGGGTTGAAGCGAAGCTCCTGCAGGACGAGATTGCATTTGCGGTACCCGCCCCCGATGACCGAGTGTACCGCTTCCTCAATGGCTTCTGGAGACGACTGAATGAGTTCCGTCCAGTGGTAGTAATGCTTGTCCATTTCGTCCAAGTTGAGATTCTTTTTTTCCGGCGTGACCGTAATCATCTCCTCAAAATCCCAGTAATTCTTAACCGGAAGTTTGATTCCCTGCCGGTGCGCAATGGTCCACATGATGACCGGGTCCACGGCCGCACCAAGATGAGTGTGGAGTTCTGCTCGAGGAGTGAGGGTTCGTTGGGACATACTAGTGAAGAAATCCTAAATCCGAATATCGAAATCCGAAACAATTAACATTTCTTAATGTCATCCCCGCGCAGGCGGGGAACCAGAGTTTTCTGGATTCCCGCTTGCGCGGGAACGACAGAAAACTGTCGTTTGTTTAGAGTTTAGGTTTTAGGATTTAGAGTTTCCGCGAAGCGGCTATTCCCATTCCACCGTCCCCGGCGGCTTGGAAGTAATATCATAAGCCACGCGGTTGATGCCGGCAACTTCGTTGGTGATGCGCGCGGAGATGCGCGCGAGCATCGCAAGCGGAATGCGCGCGAAATCCGCCGTCATAAAGTCCGAGGTCGTAACGGCTCGCAGAACAATCGGGTGTCCATACGTCCGCGCGTCGCCCTGTACGCCAACCGAGCGTATGTCGGGGAGCACAGCGAAATATTGCTGTACGCGCCTTGCCCAGCCGGATGCGGCGAGTTCCTCTCGAAAAATCGCGTCAGCGGCGCAAAGCATGGCGAGCTTTCCTTTCGTGACTTCTCCAATGATGCGCACGGCAAGCCCGGGACCGGGAAACGGCTGACGAAAAAGAATCTCCTCGGGCACGCCAAGACGCTTCCCGATTCGGCGCACCTCGTCCTTGTAGAGGTCGCGCAGGGGTTCAATCAACTTGAATTTGAGATTCCGCGGAAGCCCGCCAACATTGTGATGAGACTTAATCATTGCCGCCTTACCGCCAACCGAAACGCCGGAGGTAATGGCGTCGGTATAGAGCGTCCCTTGCACTAAAAACGCTGCGTCGCCAAGTTTTTTTGCCTCTCGCTCAAACAATCGTATGAAAAGCTTGCCCACAATTTTCCGTTTTTGCTCCGGTTCGGTAACGCCTTTAAGCGCCTTGAGAAATTCCCTTTCCGCATCAACGACTTTGAAATCAAGATTCTTGAGTTTGGAAAATGTCTTTCTTATTTGCTCCGTCTCACCCTTTCGCATGAGTCCGGTATCCACATAGATGCAAGAAAGATTCCTGCCGATGGCGCGGTGCGTAAGATACGCCGCGACGGTGGAATCAACGCCTCCTGAAAGCGCGAGAAGGGCGCGGCTTTTCCCAACTTTTGCTCTGATTGCGGCGACCGTCGCGTTAATCCAGTCCCTACCGAGACTCCAGTTTCGCCTTACTTTCGCAATCTTCAAAAAGTTCTCCAATATTTTCATGCCGTGTTTGGTGTGCCGCACTTCTGGATGAAATTGGATGCCGTATACTTGATGTTTACGATGCTCCATTGCCGCCACGCCGCATGCCTCCGATGTGCCGATGACTTTAAAACCGCGGGGGGCTTTCACAACCTGATCGCCGTGCGACATCCATGTAAGTTCGCTTCTCGAGAGGTTCTTAAAAAGAGCTGACGATGTTGCAAGTGAGGTGTGTACCGGACCGTATTCGCGTTTCTTTCCCGCGCGTACCTTCCCTCCCAACTGGTGCGCGATAAGCTGAAGACCGTAACAGACGCCCAAAATGGGAAGACCGAGGGTGTAGATGCGCGGGTCGGCCTTGAGCGCGCCGGGCTTCGAAAGATTTTGCGGCCCGCCGGAGAGGATGACGCCGGCATATTCTTGAAGCGCCGATGCCGGGGTCTCGGGCGGTAAAAGCTTTGCATACACACCAAGCTCCCATATACGCCGCACGATAAGGTGGCTGTATTGAGAACCGAAATCCAGCACCGCGATAACGTTCTTTGTCATGTATTCCTTTGTCACAAAACGTCCGTTACTCTGCCCATCCACGTCTCATTGGGCAAACACTTCTCAAATTACAAATCACAAGCACCAAATTCCAAACAATATCCAATAATCAAAATTCAAATGCCGAAACGAACTTCTTCTGTCTGTTCTATGATTTGAGCATTTGGATTTTGGATTTGTTTGTAATTTGGAATTTGGTGCTTGGAATTTTCATGCTGTCGTGTCTCGTTTCTACCCTACTTTCTACGTTCTATTTACTGAATCGAGTGTGCGTGCGATTCCTTGAGCCCCGCATTGGTAATTTGTATAAACTTCGCCTGCTTCGGTATGTCTTCAATTGTCGCCGCGCCGATATACCCCATGCCGGATTTGATACCGCCTAAAAGTTCCTCGACAATCCCTTTCAAACTCCCGCGATACGGCACTTTGCCGGAAACTCCTTCGACAACTGAATGTTCCTTGATGTTGCCATAGCGATCAAGGGCGTGGCGTTTTGCTTGCGCCCCTGTACTACCCATCCCTCGATACGCCTTGTACTTCACGTCGTTTTCTACGATGAGCTCCCCGGGCGCTTCCTCCGCTCCGGCAAAAAGCGAACCGAGCATGACCGTTGATGCGCCAGCCGCAAGCGCCTTGACGATGTCTCCTGATGAACGAATGCCGCCGTCAGCGATGACCGGAATGCCTTTGTTGCGAGCAACCGAGGCAACATCCATGATGGCGGTGAGCTGTGGCACGCCTACTCCGCTTACGATGCGAGTGGTGCAAATGGAACCGGGCCCGATGCCAACCTTGAAAGCGTCCGCAGTTCCTGCAAAATCTCGCACAGCTTCCTTTGTTACGATATTTCCAACTATCAGCTGCGCGCTTATTCTCCCTTTCCTAAAGGGAGCACCCGCCGCCTGCGGCGGGAGGGATTTAATTCTCCTCTTCATTTCTTTCGCGGCGGCGATAATTCCCGGCGCGTGCGCGTGCGCGCAGTCAATAAAGATGGCCGAAGCTCCAGCCTTAGCAAGCGCCACTGCCCGTTCTACATCTTTAGGGCCGACGGCGGCCCCGACCGGCACCCCGGCTTTCTGAACATCTTTAATCATCTTGATTTGCTCCTCCGGTGTGCAGTTCCGATGAAGTACCGCCATGCCGCCTAGTTTCCCAAGCGCAATCGCAAAACGCGCGTCCGAGACCGTATCGGACGCCGCACCAAGAAGCGGGATAGCAAGACGCGCCTGTTTTGAGAGGCGCGTCT
>MHSB01000058.1 GCA_001821155.1 Candidatus Taylorbacteria bacterium RIFCSPLOWO2_01_FULL_50_130
TGTGGCGACGGGGGCACTGGTTTACAAGGCAATTTTGGCCGCGCGCGAGCTTTGGGAGAATGAAAAAATCGACGCGGCGGTTTTGAATCTTTCAACGGTAAAACCGATTGACGAAGAGGCGCTCGTCAAGCTCGCGCGCGAGTGCGGCGCGATTGTGACGGTTGAGGAACATCAGGTCGCCGGTGGTATGGGTTCGGCGGTTGCGGAAGTCCTTGCGCGGCGGTTTCCCGTGCCGGTTGAATTTGTTGGCGTCCGCGACCAATTCGGTCAATCCGGCAAACCGGAGGAACTACTGGAACATTACGGTCTCGAGGTTTCTCACATACAAGCGGCGGTAAAAAAGGCGCTTGGCCGGAAGAACATATAAAGAAATTAGGACTTACGCATTTCGTCCTTTTCTGTCATTCCCGCGCAGGCGGGAATCCAGCATTTGGCCGTTTTTTAAAGCCCTGGATTCCCGTTCCCCGCCTTCGCGAGGACAAGCTTCACGGGAATGACACAAAATGCGTAAGTCCTATCATATCTTTTGAGGTTCGTAGTCGCTTGGAGCTTTTTTTAGATATTCTTCCAATTGTTCCCTTGTGAGCAATCCCTTCTGCGCGCCGATTTGCTGAACCACATAGGCGGAGTTAACAGGCGCCCATCGCAATGCTTCTTTAACCGTCTTCCCGAGGATGCGCGCCGCGGTGAAGGTAGAAGCAAACGCATCACCCGCGCCGGTGCGGCTTACGGGCGGCTTCGGGTCCGGATACATGGGCTGGAACCAGCACTCGCCCGCGTCCGCGTCATAGGCGTACGCTCCTTTTGGGCCGTCAGTGATGCAGACGATTGTCGGTCCAAGCTCATGGAGGAGCTCAAGTAACTTTGTAATGTCATTTTCTTCGGTCCCCAGGATTCGCCGCGCTTCTTCTCTGTTGCAAAAGAATAGGCTCGAACGGGCGTACAATCTTTTCAATTTATCCTTACCGAGTTGCATCTGAAAAGTGCCCGGTTGGAAGGCAAGCTTCACCTCGGGAGATTGTTCGAGATATGAAGCAAGCTCGGCATGATAGGCTTCTGAATTGCTCCCGAGAGATGAAAGATATACCCACTTCGGCGCGGGCTCAATTGCCGGCAGTTTGTAATCATATTTTTCGTGCTTGACCAAAATAGTACGCTCCGCCCCAAACCACAGCACATAGTGATAGTTGGTCCTTGCGTCTTTGTGAACGGTAACGAGCCGCGCATCAACCCGTTCCTTTGCGAGCGTCTCCACACATTCCCGCCCATTTTCATCGTCTCCAATATCAGTAACAAGACCAGATAAAAGTCCCAACCGCGCGACAGAAACCGCCGCATTCGGAGCATTGCCGACGGAGCGCACGATTTCCACAAACTCATACGGTATTTTATCGCCAAACCTAACACAGAGCTCACAGGTGTCGGTGTCAATTTTGCAATGGACGTGAGCGTCGGTAATGCGTATGAACGCGTCCGTGGTGATATCGCCAATGGCCAGAAAATCTAGTTTTTCCATACGAAGACACTATATCACATTTTAATCACCCCAAGGCCGCTGTAGAAATCAGCCGCCAAAGGTCAGCGCGTCACTTTTTTCAGCGTTCATGCTTTGCTATCATTATTTTGTTTTTGCTTTTGTCAAAGCTACTCTTGCGGACACCCCGTGTCCACACAAATTCAGTGGACACGGGGTGTCCGCAGGAGACAGTTTCGGAATATGCGAGTTTTGCGCCGTTTGCTCCAAAAGCGCGCCGATGCAGAGTTTCGTAATTCAAAGTAATACAGCTTTATGGGACTGTTGCCGAATAGCGTTTTTGTCACTTTTTGTCCAAAATAACCCTTATTTCTGCGTGGCAAAAACGACGATTTTGCCATTCGGCAACAGTCCCTTTATGCACAGGGCTATGTTTGTTTTTTCAAGCGGCGCTGTTATTATTTACCTATATTTACTCCAAACTGTAAAGCATGATGAGACGCAACGATTTGAACTTCCGGTTACTTTTAGGCGCAATCGCTTTTTTGGGCGCTGTTGCGGCCGTTGTTTTTTTTGACCCACATACCGGCCGCATAGTCTTCGCCAACGGCAATACCCCGCCAACTTTAATAAATGCGGATTGCGGCTACGAGGTCAACACCTGCTCAACCGGCACGCTTGAGGATGTCGCCGACACCTCAACCGACCATATCTGGAAGTGCCTCGGTTCGGGCGGCGGAAATTCCGTTACTTGTTACAGGGGAATCACGGCGGAGCCAAGCAACAAAACCTTAAATGTCTTCATATCCGGGTCCGGCACTGTCAGCAGCGCAGGACTTTCCTGCGAAACCGACTGCTCGACGACCGTTGCTTCCGGCGCGATCGTTACCCTCTCCGCCGCACCCGCGGAAGGCTTCATCTTCGCTGGCTGGTCTATATCTCCTTCAACAAGCGCGGGGCTAGGGTGCGGCGGCACGGGTACGTGCACGGTGACGATGAATGCCAGCACTGCGGTGACCGCTATGTTTAGCAGAACCTCATCGGGCCTGCTAAAAAAAAGCTCGGCCAACCCGCGCTACTTCGCCGACCCATCAGGCAAGATTGTTTACCTCACCGGCTCGCACACCTGGAATAATTTGCAGGATTTTGGGAACTGGGCGGCATTTGATTACGCGGGGTATCTCAATTTTATAAAGACAAAAGGCCACAGTGTCATCCGGCTCTGGCAGATTGACGAACCCAATCTCAACTATTTCAACAACGCCGGTTCGGTTAACCCCCTGCCTTTTGCCAAATCGGGAACAAAATACGACCTTTCTCTCCTCAACCAAACATTTTTTGACCGGCTGAAAGCGCGTGTGCAAGCGGCGCGCGATCAGGGCATTTACGTTATCGTCATGTTCTTTGACGGCTTCTGGGTGAACGGCCAGCCGACACAATGGGCGAGTCACTATTACAATCCGGCCAACAATGTAAACGGTCTTACAACGACGCTAAACCAAGTGTACACGCTCAATTCACCGCAACTGCTCGCCTACCAAGAGGCGTATATCAAAAAAGTTATAGACACGGTGAACGAATTTGATAACGTGCTGTATGAAATCGGGAACGAAATGCCCAGTCAGTCCAAAGATTTCCAGTACTACCTGATCAACCTAATCAAGAATTACGAGGCGGGCAAACCGAAACTGCATCCCGTCGGCATGACCTCGTTTGATTACACCACCATGGAAACGCAAAAACTGCCGGGCAATGACTGGCTTACGCAAAGTCCGGCCGACTGGATCTCACCTTTCGGCGGCGGATCGCTCTACACGACATACTCAACAAACCCGCCGGCCGCTTCGGGCGGCAAAGTTATCCTTTTGGACACCGATCACATCGGCGCCCAAGGCGACTGGACGTACTGGGCGTGGGAAAGTTTTACGCGCGGCCACAATCCGATTTACATGGACCCTTATAATTTGACCTCTCGGCCGGCCGATACGGGCCTGCGCGCCGCCATGGGCCACACGAAAATCTACGCCGACAAGATGAATCTCGCCGCCATGACGCCGCGAGGGAATCTTTCCTCCACCGGATTCGCGCTCGCCAATCCGGGCGAAGAATATCTGGTTTATCAAAAAGCCAATTCGGGATTTACGGTGAATCTGCCCGCCGCCGTCTATCAAGCCGAATGGTTTGATCCGGTGCGGGGCATTGTTACGGCAACCGAGTCCGTAACGGCGGGCGGCGGCAACCAAAGTTTTTCTTTCCCGACAGGCTACGCCTCCGGCGCCGTGCTCTACCTCAAGAAAACCGCGAGCGCGCCGCTACCCGCTCCCGCAACCTACACGCTTTCCGTCGCCCCAGCAGGCACCGGCTCCGGCACCGTCCTGCATGTACCCTCCGCAGGCGGCACGCAAGTGATAAATTGCGGCACCGACTGTTCAGAGAATCTTAGCGCCGGCGCCTCGGTTGCGCTCACGGCAACGCCCGCAGCTGACTCAACTTTCGCCGGCTGGTCCGGCGGCGGCTGTAGCGGCACGGGTACGTGCACGGTGACAATGAATGCCAATACCGCCATAACGGCCACCTTCAACCCGACTCTTTATGCCGGCGCCCCCGCCCCTTCTTCCTGCGTCCCGTCTTTCGACGATTCAGAGCAAACATTGGCAAGAGCCGTCGCGCCCCCCTGTCCAATCCTCTCCGTCTCCAGCGCTTCCATCGGCGAAAACGATCCGATTACCATCACCCTTGCTCCGCAAAGTGCGCGGCACTACATTTACAGGAGGATTTACGTTTCCCAGATAAATCCGAAATTGTGGGTGTCCAAAGAACTAACTTCCTGCAACGACAGTTGGTGCACCACTTCCGACGGGGCTTCCCACGCGCTCACCCTATCTTCAAGCGACATTTCATCTCTTGGCGGCATTGGCACCCACTACGTCGCCTCGTATGACTTTACCTGGAACGGCAGCTGTTGGGTCGGACCAGGCGGTTCCTCCTGTTATATTGGCGCCTCTAACACCGGCGGCGCCAAATGGAGAGTGAATAAGTTTACGGTGAAGTGAATCAGAAAATCTAGGATTTACGATTTAGGAAGTATGAATAATGTATAGGGAAAGAGTTTTTGTTACCAGAAAAATTCCGGGGAACGGCCTTGCGATGCTTCGCGAGGCGGGTTTTGAGGTGGATGTAAGTTCAAAAGACAGGCCGCTCTCAAAACAGGAACTCATCAAAGCGCTTCGGAAGAAACCTTACGACGCCGTGCTTTCGCTTCTCACCGACCAGATTGACGCGGAAGTTTTTGATGCGGCGCCGACGGTGAAGATTGTTGCCAATTACGCCATCGGTTTCAATAACATTGACCTTGCCGAGGCAAAAAGACGAGGTGTCTTTGTCACCAATACCCCGGGCGGGGGCGCCGATAGGGTGACTGAACATACCTGGGGGCTTATTCTAGCTCTCACCTGCCGGATTGTTGAGGGAGACAATTTTGTCCGCCGAGGTAAATATAAGGGCTGGGACCCGATGATTTTTCACGGGATAAAACTTGCCGGTAAGACCTTTGGAATTATTGGAACCGGACGAATCGGCGCCGATGTCGCCCGCCGCGCCGCGCGCGGGTTTGAAATGAAAGTAATCTATTACGACATTGTTAGGAACGACGCGCTTGAGAAGGACTTTGGCGCGGCGTTTAAGAGGACGGCGGAAGAAGTGCTGCGCGAGGCGGACATCGTTTCAATTCACGTGCCTCTCACCAAGGAAACGACACATCTCTTGGGCAGCGAGCGGCTTGCCATGATGAAGAGAGGGGCTTTTCTTGTAAACACTTCGCGCGGCAAGGTGATTGACGAAGCCGCGCTCGTCGAAGCGCTAAGGACCGGAAAAATCGCCGGCGCCGGTCTGGATGTCTTTGAAAAGGAGCCGAAGTTCGCCAAAGGCCTCACCAAACTTCCAAATGTGGTTCTTACTCCCCACATCGCCTCGGCCACCAAAGAGGCCCGCTTTGACATGGCGCGGATGGCGGCGGAGAATATCATTGCGGCGCTTGCGGGGAAGACACCGCCAAATGCGGTTCAGATTTAAGAGACAAGATATACGATTTATGATTTATATTACGGAAGAATTACGCCCTTGAGCTTCGGTAATCGTAAAACACAAAGCACAGTATCCAATAATACCCACACAGACTGCACAAAGCACAGTACATAAAAACCAAACAGAAAGATGAATTTGCGCTTTGAGTAGTTTGTGGCTTTGTTTGGATACTGTACAGTCTGTGTTTTGGTCAGTTTCCAAGATTTGTGCTTTGTTTGCATGCCCACCAAAACTCCTGCCTGTGCAACGCACGCAAACAGGGTGGCGAAGGTGGGGGGTTGTGCAATGAGATGGTTACAAAACTATTCTTGCTGCAATTTGTCCTTTTTGTCCGATACTTCGTCAAGCTGGCGCAAAATGATTTTCGTCGTAGCCGGGCTACGCCTCAATCATTTTGCCGGCTTTCCTCGTCTCGAACAAAAAGTCCTAAATTTCGCTTAAAAATAGTTTTGTAACCATCTCAATCTGTGTTTTGTGGAGTTTACAAATGCGATTTGTATTTTTCCGAAACTTTGGCTATAGTAATGCCCTATGGCTATTAGTTTATCGTTCGAGAAGCGGGACATAACGATATGTCCCAATTCCCTAAGACGGGTCGGCAAGATACCGGCTGTTTTTTACGGTAGCAAACAGGCATCTACCCCCATTGCAATTTTCCTGCGCGATTTTGAAAAAGTCTGGAAGCAGGCGGGAGAGCATACCGTTATCAATTTGCAGGGCGGCGGCGAAGAAATTCAGGCACTCCTTCACGCGGTGGACAAGCATCCGGTAACCGACATCCCGCGACATGCCGATTTCTATGTCTTTGAAAAGGGACGGAAGCTTAAGATAAAAATTCCAATAGAATTTTTCGGCGTCTCTCCCGCGGTAAAGGACCTTGGTGCCGTACTGGTCAAGGTCATGCATGACATTGAAATTGAGGCAGAGCCGAAAGACCTGCCGCAGAAAATTGAAGTAGACATCTCCTCGCTCGACGCGTTCGGGAAAGTGATTACGGCGAAAGAAATTACCCTGCCAAAAGGGGTAAATCTTATCGCGTCTTCCGATGAAGTTATCGCGTCCGTGTACGAGCCGAAAGAGGAAGTGGTGGAAGAAATTCCGGTTGACCTCTCCGCGATTGAAGTCGTGAAGAAAGGGAAGGAGGAAGCGGCGGGTGAGGCAGGCGCGGCTTCCGGAGCACAGGCCCCTGCGGCCACGGGGTCCCCAAAAGGGACGGAGCCAAAAAAGGAAGAAAAGAAAGATTCTAAAAAATAACTTTAAAATAACTTTCCAATTCACATTCATATGTCTTTTATATACGGTCGTGGATAAAAGGCATAAACCCATTACATCAGAGGAAGTTGCGCATAGAGTTTGAACTGGTGAATGGAGTTTGAATTGGTGACAGGACGCTTGGAAATCAGGTACGGATGCAAAATGCCAGTCGCATCGTCGTGCTATAATGGCTCGCATGCGCCAAAGTTTTTTCCTGCTCATTGTTTTGACGACGGTTTTTGCGACATCGCCGTTTTTCCCCGCCCTCGCGCAGAACGTGGAAGAACGCCGCGCACAGCTTGAGAAAGAACTCAAGCATCTTGAAGCGCAAATACAGGAGCAGCAGGACATTCTGAACACTCGCGCGCAGGAATCCGTCACGCTTGAGCGCGATATCGCGATTTTGAACGCAACGATAGAAAAAGCAAGACTTTCCATCCGTGCGCGAAGCCTGGAAATTGAGCGTCTTAGCAAAGAGTCCGGCGAAAAGCAGGTTGTCATAGAAAAGCTTGGCACCAAAATAGACAGGGAAAAAGAGTCCATCGGTGAACTCATCAGAAAAGCTGACAAAGCGGATTCTTTTTCGCTCCCGGAAATAGTCCTTGGAGGCA
>MHSB01000059.1:0-3922 GCA_001821155.1 Candidatus Taylorbacteria bacterium RIFCSPLOWO2_01_FULL_50_130
GCTCTCCTCCACGGGGAAACTACAGTTTCCCCGCCCCCTTTCGCTGACCCGCCATTCATCCCTGCCTAGGAAGGCAGGGAGTTCTGGCGAGTCATTAATGTTAGTGTAGCGCGGTTCCGCGTTTGGAACCAACCTTTCTTCTAGAAACAATGAACACGTTTGAATATTTCTTGGGTGTTCTTGTCTTCTGTCCTTTTCCAGATGGCTTGCCCCATCTCGTCTTTGCTCGGCGAAGTCCTCTTCCTTGTCTTCCTTCTCCTCCGCCATATGGATGGTCTGGCGGATTTTGTGCGGAACCGCGAACGGTCGGGCGAACGCCGAGCCAGCGGCTGCGTCCAGCCTTGCCGATAACGACTAGATGATTTTCCTCATTTGATACCGCGCCGATAGAAGCCCACGCTGTGTTGATTACTTTTCGGACCTCTGTGGAAGGAAGTTCCACGAAGGTATAGTTTCCTTCCTGGGCTTTCACTTTCGCGGCGTTACCAGCCGAACGGGCAAGGAGCGCCGGACCGCCGGGCCTAAGCGCCACATTGTATACAAACGTATCAACGGGAATCGCCTTAAGCGGCAGGCGATTCGCCGGGAGTACCGGCGCCTTATCCGATACGATGAATGTCGAGCCGACTTTCACTCCATGCGGCAAAAGCACATAGCGTTTCTCGCCGTCCGCGTACGCCGCAAGACCGATAAAGCCGCTTCGACTCGGGTCGTACTCCACGCTCGCGATGCGCGCGGGAATATCACGTTTATCATAGACAAAATCAACGGCGCGCATGAGGCGCTTATGGCCGCCGCCTTGGTGCCGCACGGTAATGCGGCCGTAATTGTTGCGACCAACACTGCGTTTTCCTCCGAACACAAGTGACTTAACCGGCGTGCTCGTCGTGAGAAACTCCCGATAATTGATGCCGGTCATGTGGCGGCGGGATTGGGTTGTAGGTTTGTAAATCTTCATAGCTTTTTAGCTTACTAGCTTTTTAGCTTACTAGCTTCTGAAAGGCCTTTGTCTCTTAAAAAGCTAATCAGCTAACAAGCTAGAAAGCTACTAGACTATTTCTATCTTCTGTCCTGGCTTGAGGTACACATACGCCTTTTTTCCCCCTCCCCGAAAGCCGATTCGTCCTTTTATGAAAACCCGCTTAGGGGGCATAGTTACCACTCGTACCTTTACCGGCGTTACGTTGTAAAACAGACGCACCGCTTTCGCGATTTCTCGCTTATTTGCGGTCTTTGAGACGCCAAACACATACGCGCCTCTCTCGGACATCGCGGAAGCTTTTTCGGTAACGCGCGGATGCCGTAACACGACATACATGGCGCCGCTCTCCACAGCAGAGTTTGATGCACTCTGTACCGCCGCGGATTTTTTTACCGCTGCTTCCCTGACCGGCAGCTTCTTCGCCGGTTCCGGCGCCTCTTTTTTTGTTTTTCGCAAGTTCAGAAAACTCATAAATAACAGATACTAATATACGAATAAAAATCAGGGTTGGCTGCATTAGTTGCCATTGGTATCATTCGTACTCATTGGTATATTGGTATCTTTTATCAAAGATTTGATGGAGTCTTTCGGATTAACCACAACCAGATATTTATATGTCAGCACATCCAGCAGATTCAGATTTCGCGCCTGCCCCACGGAAACATTGCCGAAGTTTCTGAAGCTCTTTGCTATATTCACGTCTTTCACCGGAATGACGATACTGGCGGCGTTTCTGCGGCGCGACAGAGATTCATATCCTTTGATTCTTGAAAGTCTTTCAAGAACTTCTTTCGCGGCTTTTGCTTTAATCTCAGGCAGTGCGATACCGTTTAAGAAGAGGATTTCTCCTTCACGGAGCTTTCTAGAAAGCGCCGAGTAAAGCGCCTGCGATTTTTGTTTCCGGTTGATCTTCCGGGCGTAATTCTTTTCGCTTCTCGGCCCGTGCGCGACACCGCCGCCAACCCAAATGGGAGAACGAATGGAGCCGTGCCGCGCCCGCCCCGTTCCTTTTTGCCGCCACGGTTTTTTGCCGCCACCGGAAACTTCTCCGCGGTTCTTGGTGTGGGCAGTGCCAGCTCGCCTATTTGAAAGCATAGACTGGGCAACTTGGTGCACTAAGTCAGCGTTCCATTTTGCGCCAAATACGCGTTCGGGAAGCGTCATACTCCCTGCTTCTTTACCTTCTTGATTGTATACTTTTGCCTCCATGTTTTATTTCAGAGCTTCCTAGCTTACTAGCTGTTTAGCTTTCTAGCTTTCCTAATAAGCTAAGAAGCTAGCAAGCTGATAAGCTACTCATCCCCGTATCTCGAGGATAGTCCCGCGTTTCCCCGGCACCGCGCCTCCAATGAGAAGCAGATTTTCTTCAGGAACCACTTGAACGACTCGGAGGTTTTGTACCGTGATGCGTTCGCCTCCCATGCGCCCTGCCATGCGCATACCCTTGGCAACTCGCCCACCGGCGCGAGCCCCCCCGCCGATTGCCCCCGGCTCGCGCTCGCTGTGCTTCTGCCCGTGCGTGCGGCTACCTCCGTGAAATCCGTGCCGCTTCACCACACCCTGAAATCCTTTCCCCTTGGAGATGCCGCTGATCGCCACCACATCGCCTGTTTTGAACACATCAACGCCGAGCTTGTCGCCGATGTTTTGCGTTGCCGGAGCATCAAGCCGCCATTCTCTAAGTCCCATGAAATTCCCAAGTTCCTTTGTATGCCCCTTCATCGGCTTGTTTATGTTTTTCGGCTTGCGAGAACCCCAGCCAAGCTGCACGGCGTTGTAGCCGTCTTTCTCGGCTGTTTTGATTTGCGTTACTACATTGGGAGAGACGGATACGACCGTAACCGGCCGGGCGTCTCCCCGCTCGTCCCACACCTGCGTCATATGCACTTTTGTGCCAAGTAGAAATTTCATATTTAGGTAGGACATGCGACACCTTTTTCTTAATTCTCCCTTTTCTAAAGGGAGTACCCATAAGGGGGAGGGATTTAAAAATCCTCCGTCCTATCGGACACCTCCTTTAAGAAAGGAGGAATAAGAAAAGGATACCTATCCTAGAACACGGCCGCCCTATTCGCTTCGCGACTGGCAAGCCGGCGGTTCCTGTATCATCCTTAACATCCATTCTGCAACAGTGGCAGAAAGACTATCAGAGGGCGGAGAAAAAGTCAAAAAACCCGACTCTTGGATATCCTATTGTTCAATTTTTACGTCTTTTGAGCAACCAGAGTATAGAGAAGAGTCTTTATGATGGAAGCGAAATAAAAAGTAGCGTTGATTTCTTCATCGAAACAAATCTTCTGACAAACCGCTTTGTCGTATGATACTCCGAAGGGTATTAGGTAATAGATCCTTCCCGCTGTGAACAGGAATCGTTACCATTTTGGTTTTAGCATCGTTTGTAAAAATATGATGACTACCTTTGACTCGTCGCAGGGAAAAGCCATTTGCACATAATATAGTGATTACTTCTTTTGGTTTTACCGTGCGAAATTTCTTAGGCATGTGCTGGGGTTGCAGCTGTAGCGACCTCGATGACACTGGAAATAATGTTTGTATCACGGGGGGCCGTTTCACCATCTTCAGCTAATACTTCAAGATACAATTCAATCGCCTCTTTAATGTGTTCAGTTGCCTCTTCAACAGTCTCGCCTTGCGAAATACAGCCAGGTAGAGCAGGAGCGGTAACAGTGTATCCCCCTACATCTTTAACCAGTATTACATTGTATTTTAGCATCTCTTTTTTCATACACAACAAGAGTACTACGCAGCTGAAAGAAAATCAACGCTGGCGTACATCGGGGCGGTTTGGGGAAAAAGATTTATATAGTGGTGCCGGAGATTCTCCAATGCTCACCTCTATTTGAACGCCTCAATCAGTTGGGCAATCGCCGCCAAGATGCTGGCGAGGTTAAGATTCTTCTTTTGGCTGAACTCGGCGAG
>MHSB01000059.1:3930-4793 GCA_001821155.1 Candidatus Taylorbacteria bacterium RIFCSPLOWO2_01_FULL_50_130
AAAGCAGAATCACTCATATCACTGCAGGCGGTCAGTGCAAGGCCTGTAGGATTCGGCTCGCAGGTTATCCTCACTTTGTATAATGAGCCGGGTGTTATGGTCGCCGGAATTGTCCACGAATATGAACCCGCCGTGGAAGAAGTGTCTATTTCTCTAGCAATATTAACGAGTTCCGCGCCAGAGGGTAAAAGGTCAATCCTTACTTTTCCAGTTGTCGTGGTCTGCCACTTTACCTGTTGGGTACTACCAACCTGCCAGCTTTCTCCCCCATTAGGACTAATAACTTTGGTAGAGAAACCATACTTGACCTTGAAGTCGTCGTACCACTTTTGATTGGCGGCGGCATCGGAGCCGTAATAGTAGGTGCCAGCGGGATAGTTCCAGACCATCTCCTTAATTTTTTTCCTTATTACCAAAAACTCGTTTGACGTGGAAGTAGCGGCTTTGTATGTAACATCATACCATCCCTGGTATGATGAATTCGCCGGATCAGAATAGTAGAAGTGCGTAACGGATGTACCGTCCAGTTTCATTAAGAAGAGATTGTCGCTGGCAGATGAATTCAATCCGGAAACAAAACCGTTGTTCTGTCTCAAATTCAGAGCGTCTAACCCAATACTCGGTGAGGGAAGTCGGAAGAAATAATCATTGCCAGGGGAAAGGGTCACGGTATTTACTGGCGCGGTGATAGTGAACGCAGAATCGCTTTGGTCGGTAACACTTCCGTTTGCGGCCGACGAAACGGTAACTTTGTACTCCCCGGCGGGAATATCGCCGCCGCTTGCGGTCTTGCCGACAGTCCAGTTATAGGTTGAGCCGGACACGCCTTGGGCGATTGCGAAAGGCGCATACGTTGCGCATAC
>MHSB01000059.1:4810-5570 GCA_001821155.1 Candidatus Taylorbacteria bacterium RIFCSPLOWO2_01_FULL_50_130
CACGGTAAATTTCACATTGTATCTTCCGGCGGTCGCATAGCTGTGCGTGAAGGTGGAAGTTTGCTGAACGGACGGAGAAGCCGCTGTGTCGTTAGTGATGAATACGCGCGGCACGCCGTCGCCCCAATCCACGCTGTAACTAAGCGCGCCGTTTTCCGGGTCATGCGCTCTGACGCTCCATGTTCCCGTTTGACCAGCATTCAAGGTCGTCGGGCCGGAGACGCCGTCTAGGACGGGGGGGAGGTTGGTTGAACCGGAGGTGATGGTGAAGTCGGAGTCGCTTTGATCGTAGTAGGCCGCAGACCATCCAATCCCCGCTCGGTAAGTTGATGCAGGAGGAATCCGATTTGAAACTGTCCAAGAATAAGAGCCGGGCAAAGCGGGAATGCCGGCGGCGACAGAGTAGGAGTAACCTTTGCCGTCACTCACTTGGATGGACACTCGACCAAGACCGTTTGAAGTCCATCGGAATTCATATGTTTGCCCATGCACCAAACTCTCTCCCCCATTCGGACTAAGGACGGTGATGGAGGGTTGGGTGTAAGACGCGGCGATGGTGAAGAAAGAGTCGCTTGAGTCGCAGGTGGTGGTTCCGGACTGGCAGATTTGAACGGTGTAACTCCCCGCCGGCGCCGAGCCGCCAACCGTACTGCCGACATTCCAGGTATAGGTTGAGCCGGACACGCCTTGGGCGATTGCGAAAGGCGCATACGTTGCGCATACTTGGCCGGAAGGACAATAGGGAACCAGTGAGATGTCA
>MHSB01000060.1 GCA_001821155.1 Candidatus Taylorbacteria bacterium RIFCSPLOWO2_01_FULL_50_130
AATTTTGCACCCGATAAATCTGAATATATCTCTGAAGTTTGGCTTTGTTAAGCCATTTCAACCGCTGTATGAAGGGCGCAAAATTAAGTTAAAACAGCACTAGTTATCTATTCTTATCCATATCCATTCTTATTAGGACTTACGCATTTCTTCCTTTTCTGTCATTCCCGCGTAGGCGGGAATCCAGTATTTGGCCGTTTTTTAACGCCCTGGATTCCCGTTCCCCGTCTTCGCGAGGACAAGCTTCACGGGAATGACACCGATTGCGTAAGTCCTACTTATCTATCTTCATCTATCCGCAGTCTAGCGTGGAAAGCACGGCCGTGGTTTATATGCTAAATTGAAAGCATGCGGGAAAATTTAGAAAGTAGAATGCGGTTCAAAAGGCATGGAAGGAAGCGCTTTGGCCCGACACAGAAGAAAATACTTCTCCTGCTGCTCGGCGGGTTTGCGTTATCATGCGCTCGTTCACCCAAAAAGCAGTGGCATATTATTAAAGGAATGCATGAAACATGGAAGGATATCTCAAAACAGGCAGCCGAGCGAGCCATCACAAAACTGTATGAATCAAGGCTATTAGATGCGAAAGAAAATTCCGACGGAACTACTACCCTTATACTGAGCGATGACGGCAAGAAACGCGCGCTTACCTACCAGATTCGCTACGCAAAGATCAAACCGACGGCTCCATGGGATAAAAAGTGGCGAATTATACTTTGAGATGGTTACAAAACTATTCTTGCTGCAATTTGTCCTTTTTGTCCGATACTTCGTCAAGCTGGCGCAAAATGATTTTCGTCGTAGCCGGGCTACGCCTCAATCATTTTGCTGGCTTTCCTCGTCTCGAACAAAAAGTCCTAAATTTCGCTTAAAAATAGTTTTGTAACCATCTCTTTACGACATACCGGAAGATGAACGCGAAGCAAGAGACGCATTTCGCGACCATTTAACGACGCTTGGTGTCCGCAAACTCCAGCATTCCGCGGGCATTCATCCGTTTGATTGTAAAAACGAAATTGATTTTTTTGTTGAGCTGCTAAACATACGAAAATATGTCCGCTTCATCGTTGCAGACTCTATTGATGACGAGGTATATTGGAAACGTAAATTTAATCTGGACAAATACTTTTAGCGTATAAGGCACGGCCGTGTTTTACACGCTATCTACCAAAGACCAAAGAGAGGTACAAAGTACAGAGAGAATAATTGCAGTGAAGCTCCGCCGGCAGAGCTGGTGGCTTCTTTCCTTTCGTTTCTCGAGCCCAGCGGGCGGCCGCTCCATCCCCCAACAAAGTCGGGGGATTTATGCGGCTCATTAAGACGGTACGGTTTTGAGGAATTCGGATTCGGAGAGCATGTTGACCTCTCCGGTTTTACGGATTTTGACTTCAAGTTTGCCTTGCGCCAGGGTTTTTTCGCTCACGACAACGCGGGTCGGGATGCCGATGAGGTCCGCATCCGCGAATTTTTCACCGGGGCGAAGGTCGCGGTCATCATAGAGAACCTCCGCGCCTTTTTGAGAAAATTTCTCGTAGAGCTCGTCCGTGGCGGTTTTTACGCTTCGCCCTCCCGTCGCCAGCGAGATAAGATGCACCCGAAAAGGAGCGATGGATTCCGGCCAGACGAGTCCCCTATCGTCGGAGAGCAGTTCCACAACGGTGCCCATGAGACGCCCGGGACCGATGCCGTAACTTCCCATAAAGACCGGATGCGACGCTCCTTTTTCATCAAGGTAGGAAAGTCCCAGGGCTTCAGAAAATCGCGTACCAAGCGTGAAAATGTTCCCTACCTCAACTGTCTTCTTTTCTTCGAAATCACCCTGAAGTCCCAGGTCTTTTTTCACGTCCTCGGTCCATATCTCTTTATTAATAGCCGCGCGTCCTTTCTCCATCGCAAGTCCTTTGCCGCAATCGCCTTCCGATACATAAATCACATCTTCTCCGGCTTCAGAGACGGTCTGGAACTCGTGGGAAAATTTGCAAAACGAGCCGCCGGAAGCGTAGGTAAGGTAGGTATGCCCGCCAATCCCTACACGATTGAAAATTCGTTTGTAGGCGGCTATGGCTCTCTCGTAAAAGACAACGTGTTCCGCTTCATCGCGCGAAAACGAGTACAAGTCCTTCATCAGAAACTCGCGGGTACGAAGGATTCCGTTTTTTGCCCTTGTTTCGTTTCTGAATTTTGTCTGGAACTGGTACGCGGCAACCGGCAGGTCTTTATAGGACCGGATGTGCGCGGTCATAATGCGGGTTAATGGCTCTTCGTGCGTAAAGGCAAGCCCAGCTTCCCCGCCCACGCGCACCTTTGTCTTGAACCAGTTGTCTACCGCATCGTCGCTCCAGCGGCCGGATGCTTCCCACACGCGCGGGTCCTGCAATGCGGCAAGGTGCAATTCAACTCCTCCAAGCGTGTTCATTTCATCGCGAATAATTCCGATGACTTTTTGCATGACGCGAAGCCCGAGCGGCAGAAACGAATACACCCCGGCCATTTCCTTGTGAATAAAGCCGGCGCGGATAAGAAGTGCGGCGTTTTTCGCCGTTTCGTCCGACGGCGCCTCCTTTCGTGTCTTCGTAAAAAGCTGTGATTGTCTCATGGCATGTTTCCTCTTTTCCGCCCTCTACCCTCTACGAGCTATCCACTAATCTTACGATATCCCGATACGTAATGAACAGCATGAAAAAAATCAAAAGGACAAAACCGGCGCTGTTCATCGCCCGCGTGAACTTCGACGGGATTGGCCTCCGTATAATGGCTTCAATGAACAAAAAGAGGAGCCGGCCGCCGTCAAGCGCCGGAACCGGAAGAAGGTTAATAACGGCCAGATTAACTGAAATAAATGCGGTAAATGACAAAAGGTACGTCATGCCGAGCACCCGCGCCTCGCCGACAAGCGAAGCAATGCCGAGAGGACCGGTAACCGCATCAAGGTTGGCCCGTCCAAGAACGGCTTGCTTCAAAAACCCGACGAGTCCCACCGTGACTTCACGGACAAGATCCACTGTCATGAGTCCTCCTTCAAAAAAGGCGCGAAACAAACCGAAACGCACTTCTCCGACGGTTTCTAAACTCACTCCAACGGCACGCTTTCCTTCCACGATCCCTTCTTTGGGTAAAACGGAAATATTTCCCGTCTCTTCATTTCGCTCGTAAAAGATAACGATCGCATCCTTACTCGCGCCAATGAAATTTCCTGCTTCAGCTGCATCCACTCCCTCAAATCGTTTTCCATCCTCTTCGATTGCAATTACGGCATCTCCCGACCGAAGTCCCGCTGTCTCGGCCGGAGAACCCGGAACCACCGAGACAATCATGAGCTCGGGGTTTTGCACATGAGCGGCGTATCGCCCTTCCGTCGCCGACGGCACTCCGGAAACGAAGTTTAGAGAGAGAAGGAGCCACGCAAAGACGATGTTGCCGAGTACGCCGGAGGCAAGTACGATTCCCTGTACGAAGCGAGACTTGGAAGTGAACCGGCACGCGTGGTCTTTGAGAACAACCCTCGCCGTATCGGAATACGGCACCCCCTTTGGTAAGGGGGATGCCGCGGCGGAATCCGCGTTTATCCGCGCCTTGAATCCGCGTGAATCTGCGTTCTCGTCTCCGTCCTCGCCGAAAATCTTCACGTATCCTCCAAACGGAATGAGATTGATGTTATACTCCGTTTCGCCGACTCTCTTCCCAAAAACCCGCGGCGGAAATCCAATGGCGAATTCATCAACGCGAATCCCGGCCCATTTGGCCGAGATAAAGTGCCCGAACTCGTGCACGAAGACGAGCAATCCGAGGATGATGAGAAACAATATAATCGTCATAAATCAGCTTTTTAGCTTGCTAGCTTCTTAGCTTATTAGAAAGATATCTTCAGACTAATAAGCTAATCAGCTAAAAAGCTAGGAAGCTATCTCCTTTTCTTTCCTCCCAAACGCATCCTGTAATTTTCTATTCTCCTCGTCCGCCAGTTTGTCCAGCTCCTTCTTGAGGCGGAACTTTTCATCCTCCCCCATCATGGCCTGCTTCTCTTTTTGCTCAATGTCCTTCAGAACCTCGTCCCGTATTTTGCGCAGATTGATACGCGCGGCTTCCAACTTTTCTTTCGCCGTCTTAAGAATGGCAGTCTTACGCTCGGAAGTAAGGTCGGGGAAATGCGCTCGGACCCCGCGCTCGTCCGCAGACACCGAGAGACCTATATCGGCGAGCGTGATGGCTTTTTCTATTTCCTTTGATACTGAAGCGTCGAATGGAGTGACGCGTAGCGTACGTGGGTCTTCAAGCGTAATGGTCGCAAGATGCTTAATCGGCATCTTGGCTCCGTAACTCTCTACGAGCACACTATCAAGCACGGATGGCGAAGCGCGCCCATTCCGCAGGTTTGCGAACTCTTTCGCGAGCCAGTCCTCCACCGTCTTGAAACGCTCATGCAGTTTGGAGAAGTTATATGACATAGATTTTAGGACTTACGCATTTCGTCATTTTCTGTCATTCCCGCGCAGGCGGGAATCCAGTATTTGGCCGTTTTTTAACGCCCTGGATTCCCGTTCCCCGCCTTCACGAGGACAAGCTTCACGGGAATGACACCGATTGCGTAAGTCCTAGATTTAATATCTAATCTCGAATACCGAATCTCGAAAAATAAAAAATGCGTAATACCAAAATAAGAAACTGCGATCTTAAATCTTCATTGTTTTAACATCGGGTATCGGTTATTTTTAGATATTCGATATTTGGCATTCGAAATTTATTTTGCATGGTACCTGATATATTACAACCATAATACCATACCGTCTTTTCTATTCCACTTTCGGCAATACCAGCGCGAGATGCTCAAACAGGAGTTTAAATGACGGGGCGCGATCATGGGCATATCTTTTCACACGGAACACTTCTTCAAGGGATTTACGCTGCGCATTCGTGCCGCCTGACGCTAAACCTCTCTCAACGTCGTCCATAAACGCAATGAGCTTTTTCTTCCCGTTTTCCTCGTTTGCGCTTTTGACCAGCGCCTGAACGGTTTTGAGTCTCGCGGGAGTTGCGGCGCTAAGAAATTCCCGCACTCGTTCAGACACCATGCCCACCCTTTCCGTGCCGATGCGCAAAACGAACAGGCGGGAAAGAAGCGTGGGAAGCAGCAACTCGAGCGTCGGAACAATGAGAAAAAAATGTGTCTCGGGCGCCGGCTCCTCAAAGAGCTTGAGGAGCGCGTTTTGCGCCTCTTTGGTAACGCCGCGGGCAGAGATGACAAAAATCTTCCTGCCACCGGTTATCGCTCGCCTCCCCGCCGCCTCCTTGAGGGAACGGGATTCATCAATTCCCATAACATCGTGGAATTCAATGCGAAAATCTGGATTACCTCTCGCGCGTATGCCAAGCAGGCGTTCAAGCGCCGATGAAATCTGGGGGACAAGCGCCTCTCTCTCTCCGGCAATCGCGTACGCATGATGCGTGAGTGAGTCAAACATGATGGATAGTTAGTAGAAAGTAGTTAGTAGCTAGTAGGAAGAGACAATCTGGTCGGTCTACTAACTACTATCTACTAACTACTTACTTTCTCTGCTTTCTAGCGTTTCGCAATGATGGTTTTCTTGTACGTAGGAAGATGCTCCAGCGCAATGCCGGTTCCTTTTGCCACGCAGAAAAGTGCGTCCTTGGCAAGCATCGCCTTGACGCCGGTGCGGCGGAAGACAAGTTCCGGAAAATTGCGAAGTTGGGACGTGCCGCCTGTCATGATAATCCCGCGATCAATGATGTCGGCGGAGAGCTCCGGCGGCGTCTCCTGAAGCACGTCTTTGAGCGATTTGACGATTTCGCGCAGTTCTCTCCCGATGGATCGCACGATTTCATTGGTCTTCACCTCGGCAGCGCGCGGCAAACCGGTGACAAAATCGCGCCCCTTTATCATGATGGACAGTTCCTCTTCAAGCGGCACCGCGGAGCCGATTTCTATCTTGATGGTCTCCGCCATTTTGTCCCCGATTGCGAGATTAAATGTCTTTTTGATGTAGTCTGCTATTGATTCGTCAATGCGATTCCCCGCGCACTTGACCGACATTGAAGCGACAATGCCCCCGAGCGAGATGACCGCGACATCGGTTGTGCCGCCGCCGATGTCTATGATCATATGTCCCGCCGGTTCATGAATGGGAATGCCCGCGCCAATTGCCGCGAGAATGGGCTCCTTCACGACGTACGCGTTCTTTGCTCCCGCCTTGATGGCCGCCTCAATAACGGCGCGCCGCTCGGTGGAGGTAACGCCGGCGGGAACGGAAATGAGTACTTCCGGTTTCCAGATGTTCCATTTGCCGAGGGCCTTAGTGATGAAATACCGGAGCATCGCCTCTGTCACGCGGTAGTCCGCGATGACTCCGTCTTTCATGGGGCGGTACGCGATAATGGATTCGGGAGTTTTCCCGAGCATGTTCTTGGCGTCGTTTCCGACTGCGAGTATTTTGTTGTCCTGTTCGGAAACCGCGACGACAGAGGGCTCGTTTAAGACGATGCCCTTTTTCGGCACGTACACCAGCGTGTTTGCCGTGCCAAGGTCAATGCCAAGTTTGGGAGTGAAGAAACTCATAACAGATACCAATCAACGAATGAAAACCAATCTACAAATACCTACGAATAAAAAAAGATAATGTTAGAAGCTGGCAACAGGCAGTTAATGATGTAGCACTATATCAAAGAAGAAGCGTTTAGCGTATAGCGCGCGGTCAGCGAGAAGAAGAGTTTGGCGTGTGGCGTTTAACGATTATAGGACTTGCGCGTTTGGTGTCATTCTCGTGAAGATTGTCCTCGCGAAGGCGGGGAACGGGAATCCAGAGTGTTATTTCAAGGCCTAGATTCCCGCTGTAGCCTGCCCTCGACCTGATTGGGGGCGGGAATGACAGAATGGGAATACAGCCATAATTCGTCAAACGCGTAAGTCCTAAAGTAAACTACCCTGCGCAAGCGCAGGGCGTTTCTCCAACCGAGCGCGTGGTTATAGGTTGAATAATTTTAGCTGACGCATGATACCAATACTATTCGGTCTTTCGATTTAGCAAAATTATGACGGCCGTCATAATTTTGCTAAAACTCTATTCCATCCTTTGCTTCTATGTCCGTTCTGGTCATTACCCGCTATCATATCGTATGTTCCGCCATTACCCTCGCGCGGAGCGCAGGGAGCTCTGGCGGGTCATTAGTAAAGTAGTAGTGGGAGCCAGATTTCCCAAGTTCCCAAGTTCCCAAGTTCCCAAAATAGTTTTTATCTACGGCCGTAGATAAAAACTATTGCGGGTTCTCTGTTATCCACGTACATCATAGTTATCTTGTATCCCAAAGAACTTCCGTAGTTCTAGAGCAGTATCTATTTCAGTAGCGGTCATGAATCGGACGTACTTTTTCACGTCGTAAAGTTCAACCATGTAGGCGACCTCATCTCGACATTCAAATGCATGAACAAAAAATGATTGGTGCATTTCGTAGAAACCAAGACGAAGAAGGTGCCCGCGAAGTGAATCACGAGCTTCTCGCTCGTCCTCCGGAATATCAAAACTCACTAAGCGCCATAATTTGTCCCACTTCTTTAATCGCGGTATCTTCATCGTTGCCAGATTGTATGTGAGCGCGCGTTTCTTCCCTTCTTCACAAAGCGTTATCGTGAAGGTTCCATCTTGATTGCGTCGCGCATCCACAAGATTAGATTCATACAGCGAAGTAATGGCGCGATCAAGCAGTTGACGATTGATTGTCCGCCACTCTTTTCCCAATTCCTGAAGAATCTTCCATTGCGCGTTTAGAGTACGGGCACACGAAAGCGCTATGCCTCCCTGAAGCAGTAAAAGAAGTTTCCTCTGTATGGAACCAACGCGCTTCCGCTTTTTTTTCGTTCGCTGTTTGATGTTTCGCATATGGCTCTTCTCCAGTTACCCCTCAAGTATAGCAGAATATACAAAATATAGTTTTTATCTACGGCCGTAGATAAAAACTATTGACGAGGGATAAAGGGAGGGATGCAAGGGATTGACCCCGTAGTACCCGCCTACGACGGGCAGGGATTTTGGCATTGTAAGGGACTATTGCCGAATGGCAAAATCGTCGTTTTTGCCACGCAGAAATAAGTAGGACTTACGCAATCGGTGTCATTCCCATGAAGCTTGTCCTCGCGAAGGCGGGGAACGGGAATCCAGGGCGTTAAAAAACGACCAAATACTGGATTCCCGCCGTAGCTTGCCTCGACCTGATCGGGGACGGGAATGACAGAAAAGGAGAAAAGGAAGAAATGCGTAAGTCCTAATAAGGGTTATTTTGGACAAAAAGTGACAAAAACGCTATTCGGCAACAGTCCCTATAAAACAGGGCTTTGCGGCGAAGGCGCTATGCCAAAATTCTACGGTGAGTTGACTTTGGGAGAGAGATGTGCTAGTAATATGCGTAAATAACCGTCTGTCTAAAGGGCGGAAATTGGCCCTTTGACAACTAAACCCCGTAGTAGTCCGCCCAAGGCGGAGCGCTACAGGGCAAACAATCAACCAAAAGCTTCGGCGCGTCGCCGAGGCTAGAAAGGCAAACTATGGCAACACCAACAAGCGGTGACCAAATAGTGGACCAAGTGCAGGATGCATTTGGCGCCCTGTACAAGGCAAAAATAGATTGGGGCACCTTTGCGGGATTGGCGGATGTAGAGGTGCGGAAATTAGCGCGGGCCACCGCAACGGAAGCGTTGAAATGGATAAAGCCCGGAAGTCCGTTGAAACACCCGCTAATGAACCGCGGATTGGGCATGCTCTCCGGCAGGATGGACACGGTCGCGGATAAAACTGGCGATCCTAAGATGAAGCTTCTGTATAGGAAGCTGTCGGACTTCATTGATGAGTTCTGTGGCGCATTCTTTGAACAAGGCGCCACAGAACACGAGCCAAAAAAGGCAGAGGCGGATGTCTTTATCAAAGAGGCGTTCGCAAAATGCGAAGGGAAGCTCATGGAAGACAACCTCCGGCTCCTCTTGGGAACGCTACCGGAGAACATGGATGTCGTTGGCAAAGCCCTCGCGGATCGAACGGAGGTGTGGAGAAAGAATAAAAACCTCCTCCACGGCCCGGAAAAGAAGCCGGAGGAGCCGGGCGCGCCGCTCGGAGAGCGGATGAAGGAAAACTTCGACACCGCCGTGAAGGCGGTAGACCGAGGAATCGGCGACGTCAATACTGAGCTTGCGA
>MHSB01000061.1 GCA_001821155.1 Candidatus Taylorbacteria bacterium RIFCSPLOWO2_01_FULL_50_130
AAACGCCAGTATGACTGATTGTCCAAAATGGGCCTTCGGGCTCATTTTGCGTGAGAACGCTTCCTCATTTCGGTATCATTCTGTATGAGAGAAGTCTGGGCTATGTTTTAGACGGAAAATCTGGTAGAATGGAGCGACAAAAAGGTGAAAGCCTTTTTACTTTTTGTCTCTTGAAATATGGCTAAGAATAAGAAAACCAGCAAACCGAACGGAAGCGGGCACCACTACGACGCCTCGTCCATTACCGTTTTGGAAGGACTGGAACCGGTGAGAAGACGGCCCGGAATGTACATTGGCACAACCGGCCCGGACGGCCTTCACCATCTCATTACCGAGATTTTTGATAACTCTCGCGACGAAGCGATGGGCGGTTTTTCCAATGATATTGAGATTGTGCTTCTCCCGAATAACCGCGTGCGCGTCGCAGACAACGGCCGCGGCATTCCGGTTGACATGCATAAGCAGACGAAAGTCTCGGCGCTTGAAACCATCATGACCACGCTCCACGCCGGAGGCAAGTTCGGCGGGGAGCAAGCAAGTTACAAAGTAGCCGGCGGGCTCCATGGCGTTGGCGCCTCTGTCGTGAATGCTCTTTCCATCTGGATGGAGGTGGTGGTGCATCGCGATGGCGGCGTTTATTATCAAGAGTACAAGCAAGGCAAGCGCAAGGCGGCGGTAAAGAAAATCGGCAAGTCGGCTCTGCACGGCACCATCGTTCAATTTGAACCTGATGCTGAAATTTTCAAAGAAGGCATTGCATTTGACTTCTCGCGAATCGTAAATCACATGCGCCAGCAGGCGTATCTGGTGAGAGGTCTTCGCATCAGCATCCTTGACGCGAGAAATCTTGGAAGTATTGACCTTGCTGACGTATTTTATTTTCGTGAATTGGGGCTCGAAGCGCCGTCGGAAACATTTTATTTTGAAGGAGGGCTTCTTTCGCTCGTCAAGCATTACAACGAGCATTTTAAGGCGGTACACAAGAACATTTTTTACGCGGAGCGAAAAGCTGACGGTATTGAGGGAGTGGAGATAGCGCTTCAGTATGTGGATGACATTTCGTCCCGTGTCCTTCCGTTCGCGAATAACATCTACAACCCGGAGGGCGGGACCCACCTTACCGGCTTTAAGACGGCTCTCACGCGAACGCTTAACACCTATGCTCGCAAAAACAATTTTATAAAAGAAAGCGAAGAAAATTTTACCGGCGAGGATGTTTTGGAGGGGCTTACGGCGGTTATATCGGTGAAGCTCCGCGAAATCCAGTTTGAAGGCCAGACCAAGGCGAAGCTTGGGAGCATGGAAGCGCAATCCGCCGTCGCCGCGGCCTTCGGTGAATCGTTTGCCGCGTTTTTGGAAGAGAATCCCGATGACGCGCGAGCGATGATAGGAAAAGTGATTTTGGCGCTCAAGGCCCGCAAGGCGGCGAAAGCGGCGAAGGACAGCGTGCTTCGCAAAGGCGCTCTGGAAGGCATGACTCTTCCGGGGAAACTCGCGGACTGCGAAACCAAAAACGCGGAGGATGCGGAGTTGTTTCTGGTGGAAGGCGACAGTGCCGGAGGATGTTGGAGTGGAGAAACAAAGATTGCTTTAGTAGATGGGCGAGAAATATCTTTTGAGGATATTGTTAAAGAGGACAGGCACGGCAAGCAAAATTTTTGTTACACCATCAAAAAAGATGGTCATATTGGCGTTGCCCCCATCCTGCACCCCAGGAGAACGAAGCGTAATACTAGAGTGATTAAAATTATTCTTGATACTGGTGAGGAACTGGTATGTACTCCCGACCACTTATTCAGACTGGTTGATGGGACATACAAACAAGCTCAATCCCTGACACCACAAGATAGTCTCGCACCGCTTTATCGCAAGACTTCAAAGAAAGGCGAAGGTACTCAACTCGACGGCTATGAAATGCTTTTTGATCCAAAAGCCAGGAAGTGGATTTTGACGCATATTATTTCGGATATGTACAACCTTGAAAAAGGAGTTTATTCATCAGTATCAGGGAATCATCGGCATCACGCAGATTTTAACAAAAGAAACAATAATCCGACTAACATCAAACGAGTTACTTATAAGGAGCATATGGCTTTACATTACGCCTACATGAAAGGCGCTCTACACCGACCAGATGTCAAATTAAAGTCAATTGAAACTAAACGTTCTCTTAAATATCGCGCACTGGCACGGGAGAAAAGTCTTGAAAAGCGTGAGCTCTTCAGCGCTAATGCCAAGAAACAATGGAAAAATCCGGAGTACAAAAAATACATGACGGAACAGTTTCTCGCTTTTTATCGCAGCAATGCCGTGTATCGGGAAAAGAACAACACGCTCCTTAAGCGTGTCGCAAGCGAGTACTGGAGAAGCGAAGAAAACAGAAAAGCACAATCACGACGTGTAGCACAATTTTTCCGCACGCATCCAAATCAAAAAGAGATGTTGCGTGCTTTGGCGAAGGCAGAGCGGAATAACCAGGCGCTTCTTCAGTGGCGAAGAGAAGAAACTAAGAAACAGTGGACGCCTGAATTTCGCGAGAAGCGAAAAGTAGCGTACAACAGAACGTACCTCGCCAAGGCGCTCAAAGTCCTTCATGAAATCTGGAGGGAATCTGGTGTCGTTGATGAATGGAAATACATTAAACTCCGAAAGGATCGGAAAGATAGGAGTCTGATGCGGTTACAGACTGTCGCCAGCCGTTTTTTCGACGGCGATTGGAGCAAATTACAGGAGGCGATTGTGAATTACAACCATCGTATTAAGGAAATCGTTCCACTCTCGGAAAGAATCGACGTGTATGACATTGAAGTGCCGCAAACTCACAATTTTGCGCTCGCAAGCGGCGTGTTCGTTCATAATAGCTCAAAACAGGGCCGCGACCGCCGGACGCAGGCAGTCCTTCCGCTCAAAGGCAAAATCCTTAATGTGGAGCGGGCGCGGCTTGATAAGATACTCGGATTCGCCGAGATCAAAGCCCTCGTGATCGCGCTTGGGACCGGCATAGCGGAAAGCTTTAACATCTCCAAACTCCGTTATCACAAAGTCATCATCGCAACCGATGCCGACGTTGACGGGGCGCACATTCGCACTCTTCTTCTCACGCTTTTTTTCCGCTATTTCAAGCAGCTTATTGACGGAGGGTACATCTACATCGCGAAACCGCCGCTCTACAAAATTAAACGCGGCAAAGAATTTTACTACTTCTATTCGGATGAGGAGAAAAACGCTTTTTTGAAGAAAGAGGGAATTGAAGTGAGGGAAGTTGAAGAAGGGGAAGGGAATGAGGAAGAAACGGAAGTTGAAGCGGATGCTCCGGAAACCGATACTAAACGCTCCACGCTAAACACTAAACGCTCTCTTAGAGTTTCAATCCAGCGATACAAAGGTCTCGGAGAAATGAATCCCGAAGAGCTGTGGGAGACCACCATGGATCCGGGGAAGAGGACGCTGAAGAGGGTAACCATCGAAGACGCGCAGGAGGCCGACAAAATCTTTGACATTCTGATGGGGGAGGACGTGCCGTCGCGCAAAAGCTTTATTCAATCAAATGCTACTAAGGCCACGCTTGATATATGAAATTTGAAAAGTCATTTATCCTGGAGGAAGGCGATGCGCTGATGAAAAAAGCTCTGGAGAGAGCCAAAGCCGTCATCGCCCGCGATGAAATCAAGATTGATGATTTTGTCGATTTGTACGGCTCGGAAAGACTCTCAAGAGACCGGCGTTATGTGGAACAGCGAGAGAGGCAATTTTTAGAGCGCAATTCCTCTGAGACGGCTAAAAATGCCGAGTGGGCGAAGGTGTTTGAAGCCATTCTGCATGAACATGGCGAACAGAGCAATTGGTTCGGCGCCGAGGCCACGACTTTAAAAACATCAAGGTACGATGACATTATCAACGGAGTGGACGAGCTGATAGAGTATCAGAAAGAAGACAGCTCCCTCTCGTTTCTTGCCCTGGCTGTGGATGCTACCTATTCCCATGAGACAAGAGGCAAATTGAGGAGGATTAAAGGAGAAATTGACGCTGGCAATCTCGCTACGATCCGATATTTTGCCGCCGAGAATGTTGACATAAAGGGGGAACTGAAAAATATTCCACACGTTATCGTCGGGACGGACCGTAGCACGTTGCTGGAACTTAGCGAACTATGGCTTCAGGGCAAAAACGGGGAATTGGCGATACATCCCATTCAATTTCAGATTTTGGAAGAGATTATTTCCCAATGCGAAACTTTCGCCGCGTACGCTAAAAAAATCGGCAGGACAGATATCGCGGAAAAATATGAAAGCGCGGGAAGACTTATCGGAGAGATTTTAAAGGCGAAACGCTCGGGCATACGGGACTCCGGAAGACGCGACAGCGTATTTTCCTCCTTAAAAGGCGATTTGAGCGAATTCGAGCGGATATAATTTATCCGCGCCCTAAGTCACTTCAGCGCCGCAAACAATTTCTCTATCGGCAACATTCCTATCTTCCCCGCATCGCGGCTTTCAAGCGTGGCGGTTTTTCCTGCGGCCTCCTTTTCACCGACGACAATGAAATACGGAATCTTTTCCAGTTTGGCCTGACGGATTTTCTTGCCGAGCGTTTCGTTTGACTCGTCCAACTCCGAGCGGATATTTTGGTCCTTCAGTTTTTCATGCACCGTCTTGGCGTAGGAAAGAAATTTCTCGCTTACCGGAAGAATTTTTACCTGCACGGGAGAAAGCCAAAAGGGGAACGCGCCGCCGTAGTGCTCAATAAGGAATCCGATGAAGCGTTCGTGGGTGCCGAGCGGGGCGCGATGAATAACAAGCGGTGTTTGCGGTTTCCCCTCCCGATCCGTGTAGGTTAAGTTAAATCGGCGCGGTTGGGCGAAGTCAACTTGATTTGTGGCAAGCGTAAACTCCCGGCCTATCGCGCTCCATACTTGCACGTCAATTTTCGGCCCGTAGAACGCCGCCTCGTTTGGAACTTCCACGAATGGGATTTTGGACTCGGTGAGCGCCTGCCGCACCCTGTTCTCGGTTTTTTCCCACAGCGCCGGTTCATTGACGAATTTTTCTCCCAATCGCTTCGGGTCATGGGTGGAGAATCGCATCTGGTACTTTTCTATGCCGAAAATCTTGAAATAGCGAAGATACATGTCGTTCACGGCTCTAAATTCATCGGCAAATTGTTCTTCCGCGCAGTATATGTGGGCGTCGTTCATTGAAAGCATCCGCACCCGCATGAGGCCGAAGAGTTCGCCTGATTTCTCGTGGCGGTAGACAGTGCCGTATTCGGCAAGACGGAGGGGCAGGTCGCGATAGCTTCGCTGTTCCGCGGCGAAAATCTTGTGATGATGCGGGCAGTTCATCGCCCTGAGGTAATATTTTCCACCCTCATATTCCATCGGGGGAAACATCGAGTCCTCGTAGTACGGCAAATGGCCGCTTTTCGTGTACATTGATTCCTTGGCAATATGGGGGGTCCGGACCCGTGAGTATCCTGCCGCGGCTTCGGTTTTCCGCGCAAGCGTTTCAAGCTCGTCAATGATGACGGTTCCGTTTGGGAGCCACATCGGAAGCCCCGGACCAACATCATCGTCAAACGTGAAAATTTTCAACTCCTTTCCGAGTTTTCGATGGTCGTTCCTTCCCGCCGTTTCGCGCTGTTTGAGATACGCCTGGAGCTCTTCTTTGCCGGAGAAAGCAAGGCCATAGATTCGCGTCAGCATTTTGTTCTTCTCGTCCCCGCGCCAGTATGCTCCGGCAATGCGGTCAAGTTTCCAACCGTCTGCCGGAATATCTTTTTTAGGGTTAGTCACATGCCCGCCGCGGCATAAATCTATGAATGATGAATTGTGCAGTATGAATAATGAATCGTGAGAAGAAGGAACGCCGGACTCTGGGCCGGAGTAATAGAGGGTTAGTTTCTCTCCTTTGGCGGCGATGTCGCCAATAAGCTCAAGTTTGTAGGGGTTGTCGGCAAAGATTTTCTTTGCTTCATCAACCGTTACCGGTATCTCGGTGAATGTCTCCCAGCTTTTAACCATCTCCCTCATTTTCTTTTCAATGTTCGGCAAGTCGGCGTCGGAAATCTTCAAATCGTCAAAGTCATAATAAAATCCGCTGTCAATCGCCGGCCCGATCGAGTTTTTTGCGCCTGGAAAAAGCTCTAACACTGCCGCCGAAAGGAGATGGGCGAGCGAGTGGCGCCTGTTTTCAAGCGAAACATTGTCCATGATGGCTTCATCATATCTCTTTTTGCTGGTTTGGCAAAGACAGCGCGCAAAAACCGAATCCGCCGCGCGAGCAGAGACATAAGCTGGTCAAAAGATGATATGATAGAGCCTGCGGCAGATATTTCTACTTGAATTCATCTGAAAATAAATAGCGTCACGAGGCGGTTTCCGTCCGTGCGCCCGCTCGCCGAGGCCCTGGAGGATGAGGAGCATTTGAAGTACGCAAAGACAAAAGGGCAAGGCGCAGCCCGGACGAAACCGCCGCAGTAGCCAAGCACCTGTATTCTTCTTATTCATGGCGGTTTATTAGCGACGTAGAGCGAGAGAAACGAAGACGGTTTTGCGTTTTCATTTCCGCCTGCCTGCCGGAGCCGCTTCGGCGCAGGCAGGAGCCGAGGTGAGAAGCGAATACATGGAGCTTCGCAAGACTCATTGAGGGCTTTTCGAGGCCTTGCAAGAAAAGACCCAATGAGTGGACAGCTCCTGTAAGGAGCTACTATAGGTTCGATACCTCACAGCTTGCTCTCTCCGGAAAAGAAGTGAGCAAAACGAACTCAACAATTACCTCGAAGCTTGCTTTGAGGAACCTATATTTTGAGATGAGTTCTGACTACTTAACCACCCTCTGCTAACTATTCTGTCATGTACCTCAAATCCCTTGAACTTTCCGGTTTCAAGTCGTTCGCTCGAAAAACGGAAATCCTCTATAACGCCCCCATTACGGCAATCGTGGGGCCGAACGGTTCCGGGAAATCCAACATCGCGGAGGCGTTTAGCTTTGTCCTAGGCGAGCAGTCAATCAAGAGCATGCGCGGCAAGCGCACTGAAGACCTCATTTGGAATGGTTCAAGCGAGCTTGCGAGGCAGAATCGGGCCTTGGTAACGCTTTCGCTCGATAACCGAAAGCGGCTTCTCGCCATGGATGCCGATGAAATCTCCATTGAGCGCGTTATCTACCGCGACGCGGTGAGCGAATACCGCATAAACGGCGCCCATTGCCGTTTAAGAGATATCGTGGAATTGCTTTCCGGAGCGCACATCGGCGCTTCCGGACATCATATTATTTCACAAGGGGAAGCGGACCGGATACTCTCCGCGAATATGCGGGAGCGTCGGGAGATTATTGAGGACGCGCTCGGCCTCAAGATATTTGAGTGGAAGCGCGAAGAATCTGAAAAGAAGCTCCAAAAAACCGGAGAGAACTTAAAGCAGGTTGCGTCGCTGCGGCGGGAGCTCGCACCGCATCTCGCGTTTCTCAAAAAGCAGGTAGAGAAAATAGAAAAAACCAAGGCGTTGAAAGGCGAGTTGCGCGCTCTCTACGGCGACTACCTTTTATCCGAGCATGCGTATATCACCGGGAGCAAACAATGGATAGCGGAAAGGGAAAAAGAACCCAAGAAAGAATTAGAGACGCTGGAGCGTGAACTCTTGACCGCCAAGAATATCCTTGAGACCGAGCGCGGGAAAGACGCGCGCGCGAAGGCAATTATCGCCATAGAGGAGCGGCTCCGCGCTCTTCGCACGGAGCGGGAGACGCTCTCGAGGGAGCTGGGCAGGATTGAAGGAGAGATTGCCGGACGCACGCGGCTCTTGCGGCAGGGCGACGGGGAAGCCGACGCGGCAATGGTGCCCCTCTCTGAAGTTGAGGGCCTCGCGCGGCAGATTGAGGCGGTTTCAATCGATGAGAATGAGAAAGACTTTGGCGTCCTTTTGCACACACTGGTGCGCATCAAGGAGGCCATGCGGAAATTTCTTCTGCGGCATCATAACAAAATATCCTCTCCTTCACGCGGTGTGGAAAGAGAAGTCGCGGCTCTCTCCGAGAAGAAAAAAGCAATGGAGGAAAAACTCGCTTTCGTCCACACCGCGGAGAAAGAAGCGGAACGCGAGGGGCACTCCCTCCGGCTCGCGATTGAGCAAGAGAGAGATTCCAGCCGCGGCGCGGAAAAAAATATCTTTCGGATTATGGCGCGCCAAAACGAGCTGCGCGGCATCTTAAACGGCCTTCGCATGCGCATGCACGAGCTTGAACACATAGAAGCGGATTTCAAGCGAGAACAAACTGAAGCAATCCTGCTCTTCGGGCGGGATGTATTGGACGGTGAGAAGCACGCTGCCCTCAACTCGCACGAGAAAGTTCTTGAGGATCGGGCAAAACAGGAAGAACGTCGGAGGAGCATAGAACGCCTGAAAATTCGCATTGAGGATGCCGGCGGCGGGAGCGGAGCGGAAATCACGAAGGAGTTTGAAGAAGCAAGCGAGCGCGACCAGTTTCTCGCGAGGGAACTTGCCGACCTTGAAAAGAGCGCTGAAAATCTGAAGCAGGTAATTGCCGAACTCTCAAAGAAGCTCAATGAGGAGTTTAGGAGCGGCATTCTGAAAATCAACCACGCGTTCCAGAAGTTCTTTACCATTCTTTTTGGAGGAGGAGCCGCCTCGCTTCGCGTCGTCACGGAGGAGCGAAAAGAGCGGTGGGAGGTTGACGAGGCCCTGCTTGAGGCGGAACATGTTTCGCCGCCAGAGGAGGATAAAGAGAGTGGTATTGACATTACGGTCAATCTTCCGAGAAAAAAGATCAGAGGACTTATGATGCTCTCCGGCGGCGAGCGGGCGCTCACTTCAATAGCACTCCTTTTTGCAATGTCGCAGGTAAAGCCGCCCCCGTTTATCATCTTGGACGAGACCGACGCGGCGCTTGACGAAGCGAATTCAAAGAAATACGGCGATATGGTGGAAAATCTCTCGCGGGAGTCGCAGCTCATTCTCATCACGCACAATCGCGAGACAATGTCCCGCGCCGGCGTCATTTATGGCGTTACGATGGACAAAAGCGGGGTATCCAAACTGCTCTCCATCGCATTTGACGAGGCGGCGGCGGTAGCTAAATGAGCGTTTAGCGTATAGCTGCTAGCGTTTAGTGAAGCCCCACCAAACATTCGTTTGATTAGGGGTAAAAAAACCGCGCATTTCCCGCGCGGTCCGACCCGATTTCTTAGTGCAAAAGACCATTGCCCAATTTTGCGATACTCTCGCGCTTTTTCCGCTTGCGCGGTTGCGTTTGCGCGATGGCATCTTTCGATTTCGGCGCAGGGCCGTTTGACCACCCGTCGTAGTAGAAGAATATATCTGCTGTGTTCATAGCTCTAATTTCAAACGCTTTTACCCCCGCTTTTGTTATGCGAGGCGCCGGGCGGGGAAGGGGAGGGATTTTTCAAGATGTGCCAGTGTCAATTCCATCCTGTGTAGGACTTACGCGTTTGACGAATTATGGCTGTGTTGCCGCTCTGTCATTCCCGCCCCCGATCAGGTCGAAGGCAGGCTATGGCGGAAATCCAGGCCGTAAAACACTACTCTGGATTCCCGTTCCCCGTCTTCGCGAGGACAAGCTTCACGGGAATGACACCAAACGCGTAAGTCCTACTGTGTTCATTTTGAATCATCCTTGACTCTTTTCGACGTCGCGCTTAAACACTAGAAATGTGTCAATCCTTTTGCCGTGTTTCGTGAAGTCAAATCCTCCGAGCGCTCCAATGCCGAGCACGGCGGCATCTTCCTTAAGTCCGAGCCTCCGAGGAGGCAAACCGCTAAGCGCATTTCTAAGACGTTCCGCGCCCCCCCGCAAACTTTTCCTCTTAAAGAGGTTAAGATTATACTCAAGATTCAATTTCTCAATCTTTTCAATCAAATACCGGACGCTCGTCGAACCCTCCGCCATCATTTTTGCGATGGTCTTCCCATCAATTCGGAAGACAACGCGGTCGTAGCTCGTGAATGAAACTGATTGGATATCCAATCGCTTGTATTTTTGCGTGTGGAGAAGCAATGCCGTAAATCTGTCCAGCTCAAAGTCGTCGTGCTCCGTTACGTCAATGACCACGTCAATTGCCGAGACTTTTCTATCGTGTTTGGCCTCCGCGAATGTCTTTACCACCAAATCCCCGGTGCGGGCGTACACATTCCAATCAATTGTCCGTGTGTCCATACCGGGTGAATACGGCACATGTTCATAAAATTCTCCCCCCGCAGGGGAGGGGGTTTGCTTGCCTTTTGTCTGGCTCTCGTCCGCTGGACCGATCCCCAAAATCTTAAAGAGATTTTTTGTGTCAAGTCCGTTCGTTCTTTCCAATCTTTCGACTGCCAACTTCACTCCTCGCGCCATAATCTCATCAGCTTTTTGGGGTATCGCGCTTTCTATTTCTTTCCGTCTCTCTTCATCGGCGTAGTATTCTCGGATGCGGTCCATCCACCCCTCCACCGGCACACCATCGGCTTTGAGCCGCTCCAGCTCTTTCGCAAAACTGGCTCGGTTCGCGATAAATGAGGCCATACCAAACATTTTCCACGGCTCTCTGACGAACATTCTTGCCATGAGAATGATTTTGTAATAATCTCGCCTTTTTTCCGGAGGCAACTTTTCGACCTCCGTTAGCGGATACATTTTCTCGAGATGAGGTTCGTGCTCATACAACCCCTGCAGGCGTCTCAATATAATCTGTTCTTCCGGCGCGTCACGTTTCTCGTTCGTCGCGATTGTCCCGCCTTGCGCGATAGATCGAAAGGCGCCGATGATGTCTTTGCTAGTCTCTTCCTCCAACTTTTTTGCAATTGCATGTTTCGTTTTCTTGAGCGTCTTCCACGCTGCTATGATGGCAAGCAGCCCCGCAAGGTCAATTGCCACGGCCATTGCCCAACCCACTGCAATCTCCTTGCCCCTCGGTAGCGAAGACATGTAGTTTTCCAATTTTTCCCACAATCCTGACACGGTTTGATACATCGAGCCGGACCTTTCCGGAAGGTCGCCGGTAAAGACGAATCTTTCATATTCGCTCTTTTTCAGAATCTCGTTCAATTTTTGTCTGAAATTCTCATACGCAGTGAGCTGCTCGTCCGATGTCTTGCTGCTGCGCGCCGCGGAAGCGGCCTCATCAAGCGCCGCTTTATCTTCGGCGGTAAACGTCAGATGCACGAAATGTTTTTCGGGAACGGCGGTTGTCTCGTAGGTCATCGGTCTTGTTCCGCCGTCTGTGAACAGAATGAGCTTGCTGTGCGGTCTCTTGCCATCAATATAATCCTCGTCTTCCAAAAAGCCGTTTCCGATAAAAGCGCGTTTGCCGGCATCGTTGAGAAGTCCGACGGCGTATGCGGAAAGCGTATTGCAGCTGCCGACCTTGAGAGTCCCGGCCTTTTCTTCCATGCTCCCGGGCATCTTTTCCAGGATACGTTGCAATTCATCGCTCACCACGTATGTAAAATCTTTCAAATGACGATTGAGAATGCGCGGCGCGTTTTCGTGAAAGGAAGCGCGTAATTCCTCGATGACCTCTCGGGTCTCCTCGGTTCTGTTGAGTTCAGAACCTCTCGGTATGCCACTCTGGTATTCTTGCTCTGCCCCAAAGACTTTGTAAAAGACGTTTACCGAATCATTGTCCTCATGAAAAGTGATAGACGATTTGTTTTCGTTCACAGTAAAAGAAACCACCGGCTTTGTCCTGACATCTCCTGCCGCAAACCCAAGCGGGGCCGGGAGCGACATTTCATATCCCTTCCGCACTGAGATCGGTTTTAGCTCCACGTCGGCATGCACTTTCTCTCCAGTCGCAATGAGTCTCGGTTCTATTGTGCGGAACGTATGCTCGCCTGTGCGCTCCGCCACATCCGTGATCCAGAGCGGGTCGTCGATGGAGCTCCAAAATCTTTCATTGACTCTTGCTATCGGTTCCGGGGCCTCAAATCTGCCGGGCTCTCCTTCTATTCCTCCCCCTCCGAGCGTCGGCCACTGTTCCGCTCCTTGTCGCGGTCTGGATAGAAGACTACTCGCGCCCGTCTTTTCTGATGGTGCCGCCTTTTGGCGCAAACTTCTCGGGGTTTTTTCTAAGAAAGATTTCTCTTGGTGCGCATCCCCCCCCAGAAGAGCGCCAAGCGTACCGATGGCTGTAACCGACACGAGCGTTTTCTTCACGGCGTTTCGTATCGTTTCCGGGTTTAACCCGGATTCAACAGGGATGTCCTTGAGATTGCTCAAAAGTTCGGGGAGTTCCTCCGCGAGCTGTTTTACGGCAAGCGCATAGAGGCCACGTTTTTGTTCATCAACGGCAGTTTTTCCAGTTTCAGACATTCTGATTGTCTCAGAAAATTCGGAAAGGGAAAGGCACCTGTCAACTACACGCGCCAGCAATTCCTCTGTTCTTGCCGCTGTTTCCGACCTTGGGTCACCAGTGTGTTCCAGCTTTTGCCTAAAGCGCCTTAGTTTGCTCGCGATATGTGAGGCAGTCCTTGCGATTTCCTTCAAGTTCGTATTGTCCGTTATGAACATTTCACCCGAATCATCGAGCATCAATTCTTTGGAAAGTTTTTTCTTGAGCAATTTCAACCCGCTTTCTTTCGCAACTTTGTGCGGCAGTACCTCCGGCTGATATGGCGGTCCCTGATTTTCAAGACCCTCCTTCATGACATTTTACACAAGCCGATAATCAAGCGTCTTTCTCTCTATATCGGCACCGACCACCTTGAAGCGTACGCTGTCGCCAAGCGCGTATTTTTTCTTTGTCCTCTCGCCGACAACCGCATAACTGCGCTCTCGGAGAACGTAGTAGTCGTCTTTTAAGTCGCGAAGTTTTACCATACCTTCCGTCCGTGTCTCCCTCTCCTCAACGTAGATACCCCATTCGGTCACTCCCGAAATGATGCCCTCAAATTCTCTGCCAATGCGCTCTTTCATATATTCCACCTGTTTCAATTTGATGGATTCGCGTTCGGCCTCCGCCGCGGCAATTTCTTTTTGCGTGGCGTTCGTTGCCATTCGTTCAAGCTCCGCTAACTTTTGAGGGTCAAACTTGTGCCGCTCAAGAATCGAAAAAAGCGAGCGATGCACGAGAAGGTCGGGATAGCGCCTTATTGGCGAGGTAAAGTGAGTATAGTATTCAAAAGCCAAGCCGAAGTGTCCTATATTGGCGGTAGAGTATATAGCTTTGGCCATGCTTCTTATGGCGGCGGTTTTGATGAGAGATTCAGAGGCATGTCCTTCTATCGCGGTAAACAAAGCCTGAAGGTCTTTGCCGCGCACGCCCCCATCTTTTTGCATCGGAAGTTCATGTCCAAGCGCCCGCACAAACACTCGGAGCTGGTCCAATTTTTCCCGGTCCGGCACATCGTGAATGCGATAAATAAACCGAAGCTTTCCGCCGGATTTCGATGCCGCTTCATAAAAGAAGCGGGCGACTTCGCGGTTTGCGAGCAACATAAATTCTTCAATCAGCTTATGCGCATCAAGTCGTTTCTTCTTGAAGATACGGACAGGACGTCCGCTTTCATCCAACTCGAAACCAACTTCATCCTGCTCGAAATCGATGGCGCCCTGCCGCGTCTTCTCGGCGCGGAGCTTTTTGGCGATGGAATTCAGCGTGCAAAGTTCTTCTCCGAAGTCCGCGCGGTTCAACCTTTCTGTAGGTGCAAGGTTGAACCTGGCAGACGCGCCGTCAATAGCTTCCTGCGCCGATTCATACGTAAACCGCTTTTGCGAGTGAATGACGCTTTTGCCAAACCATCTGCCCAGCACGCGTCCTTCACCGTCCATTTCAAAGACGGCGGAAAACGCGAGACGGTCGACCTTGGGGTTGAGAGAACACAAATCGTTGGAAAGCGCATGCGGAAGCATTGGAATTGTTCTGTCCACAAGATACACGGATGTGCCGCGCTCGCGCGCCTCGCAATCAAGCGCACTGTCCTCTTTCACGTAGTGAGATACATCCGCTATATGAATTCCAATCTCGTATATGGAATCTTTAACCTTTAATCCTTTATCCTTAACCTCCGAATCGGATAACCTGCGGAATGAAAGAGCATCATCAAAATCTTTCGCGTTCGCCGGGTCAATGGTAAACAGGGTAGTCGCGCGGAAGTCACGCCGTTTCCGTATCTCATTCGGCAAAATAGGGGAGCCAATTTCTTTGATAAGCCGCGTCGCTTCTTCGATGATTCTTTTCGCCTCGATTTCCACCCCGCGCGGAAAATCGCTCTTGAACCCGCGCTCCAGAATGATGGACTCCATTTCCGTTTCGTGCTCGCCTTTTTCGCCGATTACTTTGAGAATCTCGCCGGCTGGCTCTTCGCCAATTTTCCATTCTCTGATTTCGGCAAGGGCTTTGTATCCTTTTTGTGCGTCACGCGGGGGTTTCGGGATACCAATAGGCGCGTACATGCGAAAGTCGTCAGGTATAAGAAAAAGACGCGTACCCCTTTCTTCTATTGTCCCGACGAAACGCATTTTATTTCGCCGGATGATTTTCACGACGCGACCAACCCGACGTCCGCGCACTTTTCCTTTAAGCATTTCCACCTCAACGTCATCGCGATTGAGGGCGGTATTCAAATTCGGCGTCTCAATCATCACAT
>MHSB01000062.1 GCA_001821155.1 Candidatus Taylorbacteria bacterium RIFCSPLOWO2_01_FULL_50_130
CACGGGTTCTTGATTTCCACCCAAAAAGTAGAAAGCTCCGGCGATAAGGAGCACCACTACGCCAATGATGATTTGCCGCAATCCTTTTTGGCGGCGACCACCGGGTATTTCATCTGACATAACGCCATTATATCACTTCCCTCCGGGGCATAAAAAGCCTAACCAGTTTTTGCACTATACACAGCTCAAATATGAAGTATTCACTATAGATGTTAAAGTATTGCTATGAAACCGAAGTTTAGTTTTTTGTATCTACTTTTACTATTTGCTGTCACAACCGCTTTATTGTATTTTGGTTTACCTTTTTTTCTGCAAGAAGATACCACCGGGGGATTTGCTGGAGTTGCTGAAGGTTTCGCGTATATCATCCTCTGGGGTCTGATATTTTGCTATTATCTAATGAGGAAATGTTTAATTTGGGTTTTTAATCGCAGAAATAATCTTACAGATGTTAAAATTGTCAAGAGGAAGGCAACTTGGTTGAGTTTAGTTCTTACTGTTATTTTGGGTGTCTCTGTTGTTGTTTCGATATTTGTAGTGTTGTAGTGACAGGAGTGATAGGTTAGCACGGTGTAGTCTGCATCTCCATAACTCGTAGCGACACACCTGTAAAGAGAAATTATGGAAGTAGTTTTTCTATTCTTACTCCAAGCAGTCTGATTTTCTTACGCTTAGGATTCTCACGCCGGTCAAGAAACGGGAAGAACATTTGCGTAACATTACGGCGAAGCGTTTCTGCGTCAACGGCAGGCTCCGGTAGCGTGCGAGAGCGCGATACCGTTTCAAAATCCGCAAACCGAACCGTAAGCACGATCGTACGAAAACTTTTGAAGCCGCTCCTCGCAAGATACCGCGCAAGATTCCTCGCCTGCCGCTCAAGATACGGAAGCAGAATCTTCATCTCCAAGGAATCTTCAGGAAGCGTCTCCTGTTCTCCGATTGATTTTGCTGGTGGTGCATGCGCAATGACCGGTGAATCATCCTCTCCGCGAAATTTTAAATACAACTCTTTCCCCCACTTGCCGAACATGCCGCGAAGTCTTTCTTCATCCAGTTTGCGTGCATGCGCGACCGTGCGAACGCCAAGATGTCTCAATCTTTCCTCCGCTTTCGGCCCGACTCCGGGGATTTTTCGTACGTCAAGCGGCGCAAGAAAATCAAAGACCGCATCCGGCGTAACTACCGTCAACCCATTTGGCTTTTGAAAATCCGACGCAATTTTCGCGATAAGCTTATTCGGCCCGATGCCTATTGAGGCGGTTAATTGTTCTCTTTCCAAAATGTCCTTTTTAATCACCGCGGCGATCCTCCGCGCCTTTTTGAACGAGCTGGCAAATGACAAATCAAAGAAACACTCGTCAACGCTTGCCCGCTCGAGTGCCGGCGGTTCCATTTCGAAAAGATTCTTTTGAGTCTCTCGCAAATGTTCGTGAACAATATGCACGATTTTCTTTGAAACCTCACTGTACTTCCGAAATTCCGAGGAGATGAAAACCACCGGTGGCAATCCTTTCTTACGCACTTCTTCCGAGAGCTCCCACGCTTTGCGAATCGGCATCGCGCTTCTGATGCCGTAGCCCCTCGCCGCATAGGTTGCGGTGGATACGACTCCGCGGCCTTTGCCTCCCTGCGGATCCGAGCCGACGACTATCGGCGTGCCTTGAAGGTACGGCCGATTGCGTTCTTCAACGGCCGCGAAAAACGCATCCATGTCCAGGTGAGCGATAATGCGCATGTTGTTAAATATACGAAAATACGAATTGAAATCCAACGAATGACTGCGAATGGAAGATTCTGATTTCACTATTATTCGTACATCGTGCGCTTATTTCACCTATAAGCAGATGGCACACTAAAAAACCCTCCCAATGGGAGAGTTCCTTAGTGAGGTCCTGAATCCTATCAGTCTTGTTACATACTGTCTGACCTTCCCTTGCGGTACAGCCATCGGATTCTAGACCTCACCTCTATTGTACTCCTTTTTCAGCTAGTCAAAGGCAAGTTATCCACACCCCTATATTATCTAATTACGGCCACAATTCGAGCCGGAGCGGCATCGGCGGCAAGACGGAGGGGAAACGCCTCAACAAAGAAATCCTTGATTTCCAAAAACGCCTCAAGATTAGCGAGGTTTTCCATGATGAGAATACCAGCGCCAAGAAGAATTTTATGGACCGTGTAGGGTATTTTGTCTGGGCTTGGTGTATCCATTCCAACCATTTTTATCCTGCGCTCTGCAAGTTCTTCTGCCAGAGCCTCCGTCATCACCGGAAAGTCGGTGAGATAATCTTTGTCGCGATATCTCTTCGAAAAGCCGGTGCAAAATAGAACAACGTCGCCCTTTTTAATCTCACAATCTTTCAATAGTACGGCATCTATCTCTTTCCGCTCCCTCGCGTCTATGCACATCCCTCTTCCGCGAAAAGATTCGAGAGGCAATTCATCAATCCGCTTTCCATCTTCAATAGTATGCGCCGGCGCGTCAATGTGCGTACCCGCGTGCATCGTCGTTTCAAGTTTGTGGTCGGCATATCCATCCTTTGAAACCGAGGCAATCTGTTTTAGTCCTGACTTCGGGTCGCCAGGATACGCTGGCATGGAAGCGGTAAATGGATGCGTAAGGTCAATTATTCTCATGGCACAACTTTGAATAGTTCCGCACGTCCGCGAGCAAATGCTAAAAGTATTTGAATGGCGGATAAATCGGAATTTTCTCCTTTTCAGCATCAGTTTTTGAGAACCAGCCTGCTTCAGTCTTTCTTTTTCCTTCCCAAAATACGAAGGTGTCTTTTGTGTAGAAAGATTTATCTGAAAGCTCACTCTCATAAACGAGAATAATTTCGTGATTGCGCTTGCCGCGATAGGTAAAAATGTTTTCTAGGGTCTCCGAAAATCGAAGATTCCGCGTATCACACCCAAGTTCTTCCCTCATTTCGCGCCGAATTGTGTCTTCGCCTTTCTCCCCAAATTCAACATGTCCTCCAAGCGGCCGCAGAAATCCCTGATTCTTTACCTCGTCAAATCCGCGACTGAAAAGGAGTTTTTCGCCGTTTCGCACGATAAGCATGGCCTTAACAACAATAGCGGACATGATGTAGGAAATATGATGGGACTGTTGCCGAATAGCGTTTTTGTCACTTTTTGTCCAAAATAACCCTTATTTCTGCGTGGCAAAAACGACGATTTTGCCATTCGGCAACAGTCCCATGATTTGCGAATGGTTTTGTTGAACTATTCAAGATATGGCTCAAAATAATGCTATCTTTGGATTGGCAGCTGGAAAATAACTTTTTTGAAGATATGGCGTAAACTCCGCTCGTCCTATCCCTGTGCAGGAGCACAGGGCGTTCGGCGAGCGGAGTTTCCTTTAAGAACCCTCGGTTCTCAACGCTCGCTCGCAGACTCGCTCACTGCTCTCCTCCACGGGGAAACTACAGTTTCCCCGCCCCCTTTCGCTGATCCGCCATTCATCCCTGCCTAGGAAGGCAGGGAGTTCTGGCGAGTCATTAAAATAAGGATATCTTTAATGAATTATTCAGTAAAGCTTAAGAGCGACACTACAGGGCGTTAAACCCTGTGGGTCGCCAGCGGCTCACGAATACTCCGTGCAATTTAACCCTGCGCAGAAGCGCAGGATGTCGAAGTTCGATGGTTGTTGAGAGATTAGCGGTCATAAGAACTTTTATGAACTGAAGAAGACAGAAACTGTCGTGCATACAAGCCCCACTTTACTTGGGTAAAGTGAAACAGAATGAGATGGTTACAAAACTATTTTTAAGCGAAATTTAGGACTTTTTGTTCGAGACGAGGAAAGCCAGCAAAATGATTGAGGCGTAGCCCGGCTACGACGAAAATCATTTTGCGCCAGCTTGACGAAGTATCGGACAAAAAGGACAAATTGCAGCAAGAATAGTTTTGTAATCATCTCAATGCTTCTTGTCCGCGTTATTCTGCGTGTCGTCCGCGCGTGTCTTCGCTGGATGAAAAATCAAGAGAGCAGGAGCTCACGCAATATCGCTTGCCAGTCTTTGTCGGGCTATCATCAAACACGTGCCCGAGATGTGCGGCGCATTTTGCACAGGTAATTTCAGTCCTAGGCATACCCTGAGAGGTATCCAAGACTTGGACAATCGCTCCCGAAATCGCCTGCTCAAAACTCGGCCAGCCGGTACCAGAATCAAACTTCGCATCAGAAGGAAAAAGCAAAGCTCCGCATACAATACATCGATACATCCCTTTCTCACGATGATTCACGAATCTCCCAGAGAACGGCGCCTCGGTTCCTTTTTCTTGCGTTACATGGTACTGCTCCGGCGTGAGTTTCTTTTTGAGTTCGTCATTTTGCATAAAACAGTATGGGAGCGCTTCGTATTATATAATTGCGTCGTTCGGTCGGAATGGAAGCGCAAAAAGCCGTTTCTATTTTCTTCCTCACTAGCAAGTATAACATTTGATTGCGCCCATAAGATATACTATATGTATGCTTGCGCTACAAACAAAACGCATCATCGGGGCACTTATACTTATTGCAGTTTTGGGTCTTATCGGATATTTCGCGCGAAGTTGGCTAGAAACGTATCTTAACGAAAGAGAACGTTCATTTGACGAAAAAATTGCACTGCTGCAGGAACAAATAGCCGTACTGGGCGAGCGGGTGCAAATGCTTTCTGGAGAGAATTCGCGTGTGGCGCTTTCCGTCAAAGAGCTTGAGAACAGAAAAGAGGTTCGCGAAAAGTCGCAGGACGAATTGTTGACGGACGCGGTTGCGAAAATTACGCCGTCCGTTGTATCCATCGTCGTCAGCAAGGACCTCCCCCAACTTGCGGTAGAGTACGTGAACCCATTTGGCAACGACCCTTTTTTCAAAGATTTCAACTTCCGCGTCCCGGTGTACCGGCAAAAGGGGGTTGAACGTCAGAAAATCGGCGCCGGTACTGGATTCATCGTTTCAAGCAATGGCTATATTCTGACCAACCGCCATGTCGTCGCGGACGAGGGCGCGTTCTATACCGCGCTCCTTTCGGACGGCGCGCAGAAGAGCGGACGTGTCGTGTTCCGCGATACGGAACATGATATCGCACTTCTTAAAGTTGACGGCGGCCCGTTTCGCGCCGCGTCGCTCGGAAATTCCGATACGCTGAAACTCGGGCAAACAGTCATCGCCGTCGGCAACGCGCTCGGAGAGTATAACAATTCTGTTTCCGTCGGAATTATCTCGGGGCTCAATCGTACGCTTGAAGCAAGCGACGGGACACGCATGGTGCGTCTCGCAGGTGTCATTCAAACCGACGCGGCCATCAATCCGGGCAATTCGGGGGGGCCCTTGCTTACCATGGACGGCAAAGTCATTGGTGTGAATGTTGCAACGGTAATTGGCTCAAACAGCATCAGTTTCTCAATTCCCATTAACGTGGCAAAAGGACTTATTGGTACATATATTACTTTTTAGCAAAATTATGACGGCCGTCATAATTTTGCTAAAAATCTTGGTGTTGTGGTTGCAATAGGTTCTTCCACCCTGCTATCGGTTTGCGCGGGAAAAGAAAAGACGCTAGAGTATAAATCGTGTACGACATCAAAGACAGGAGGCTCACGGAAAAAGGAAAGAAACGCATTCTATGGGCCGCAA